>JAKLIJ010000058.1 GCA_022709665.1 Bacteroidota bacterium | reverse complement strand
ATGTATATCGTCCCGTAGGGACGAAACGTTCCGTACCTAACGGCACGGGATCATACGTTGTGCGTTTCGTTCTACCGATATTCTGTCCCTGACGGGACATGGAAATACGACCGGTTATTTTCCGGTCCCGTAGGGACGACACATACCTACCGGCACGGGATCATTCGTGTTATGTTACGTTCTACCGATATTTTGTCCCTGACGGGAAATGGAAATACGATCATTTTAGATTTCTTCCTGCCGATATGTTGTCCCTGACGGGACATTGAAACACGATCGTTTTGCATTTCTTCCTACCGATATTCTGTCCCTGACGGGACATGGAAGCATGGCCGATTATAACCGGTCCCGTAGGGACATGGAAACAGGGCTGATAATTACCCGGTCCCGTAGGGACCATATATTGGTAGAACCCGGATATTCAATAATGTATATCGTCCCGTAGGGACGAAACGTACCGTACCTGACGGCACGGGATCGTTCGTGTCGCGTTACGTCTACCGATATGTTGTCCCTGACGGGACATGGAAACATGTCTGATTATTTACCAGTCCCGTAGGGATATGGAAACATGTCCGATTATTTACCAGTCCCGTAGGGACATGGAAACAGGGCTGATAATTACCTGGTCCCGTAGGGACCAAATATTGGTAGAACCCGAATATTCAATAATGTATATCGTCCCGCAGGGACGATACATTCTTATCCGTTCTCGTGCTCGGTCCTTAGGATAATCTCATTCTGCAGATCCTCACCAAGATCGTTGAAGTAGTCGCTGTAACCTGCCACTCTCACAATCAGGTCCCTGTACAACTCCGGATGCTTCTGGGCATCACGCAGGGTTTCGGCATTGACCACATTGAACTGTATATGATGACCGTCGAGACTGAAATAGCTTCTGATAAGTGAAGTAAGGCAACTGTAACTGTTCTCATCCTCAAAGAACGAAGGCGAGAATTTCTGATTCAGAAGAGTGCCTCCCGTCCTCAGATGGTCAATCTTTGATGCAGACTTGATCACTGAGGTCGGCCCGTTGCTGTCGACACCCTGACTTGGTGAAATCCCTTCCGAGAGCGGAGTGGATGCCTTCCTTCCGTCGGCTGTTGCTCCGGTAACACTTCCGAAATATACATGCGAAGTAGTGGGGAGCATATTGATCCTGTGAACTCCGCCCCTTGATGAAGGCCTTCCGTTAACCGCATCATAATAGATCTCAAACACGGTAACCGCCTGCTGATCGGCATAATCATCGTCGTTGCCGTATTTCGGGGTGTTGTAGATCAGGTCGTATCTCAACTGGTCGTAACCTTCAAAATCGGCGTTTAAAGCTTTTTGCAACTCATCCCAGGTGTAGTTTTTCCTGTCATACACATTGTACCTTATTGATGTAAGGATATCAGTTATCGAGCCAAGACCCACTCCCTGGATATAAGTGGTATTGTACCTGGCGCCTCCCCCGTTGTAGTCCCTGCCATTAGCGATGCAATCTTCTACCAGCAGCGAAAGAAAAGGAACCGGAAGCCATCTTGCAAAGGTTTTTTCTATAACATTGTTACCTCTTATCTTGATATCAGCAAAATATCTTACCTGGATCCTGAAAGCCTCAAGGAGTTCATCGAAGCTTTTAAAATCTTTCGCCATACCTGTTTCAGGTCCCACCTGAACGCCTGTCCTATTGTCAAAACCATTGTTAAGAGTCAGTTCAAGTATCTTTGTGAGGTTGAAATAACCTGTAAGCCAGTAAGCTTCAGTGCCGAATGCGCCGGTCTCAACACATCCTGAAGCTCCTCCGTTGCGTGCGTCAACTATGTTTTTCCCCTGCCTGAGAAGTTCCTGGATGATGGCATCCGTATTAAAGCATGAGGGTTGGCCAAATCCGGTTTTAATAATGTCGAGAGCCTTGTGAATGAACCTGTCGGGATTTTTTTTGCTTATCTGGATCATTGAACTTGGCTGGAGTATTCTCATTTCTTGTATTACATCGAGCAGGATGTAACTCATTTCATTTACAGCATCCGATCCGTCGGGTTTCACACCTCCCAGGTTTATAAGGCAGAAATCGGTGTAGGTATTGCTTTCACTGGCTGTAACACCCATTTTGGGAGGTGAAGGATGATTATTGAATTTCACCCAGAAGCACCCCAGCAGGTCATACAACTCTTCCTCTTTAAGAGATCCTGCCTCCTTTTCCTTTTTCCATATAGGGTAAAGATGCTGGTCGAGCCTTCCCGGGTTGAAAGAATCCCATGGATTCAGCTCGGTTATTACACCAAGGTGGATGAACCAGTAGTGCTGAAGCATTTCATGAACGGTTTCCGGGGCATGGGCAGGAACCTTTCTGCATACTGAAGCCATAGCCGTGAGTTCCTTTTTTCTTTCTGGATCCGTCTCTGCTGCGGCCAGCCGGTCGAGTTCATCAGCGTGCCTTCCTGCATACATTATAATAGCTTCGCAGGCAATGTCCATTCCCTTCAGCTCCTCAGCCTTGTCGTATGCCTCGAAATCGTTCAGGTAATCGAGTCGGGCCAGGCTTTCCCTGATTTCTTCCCTGATACTGAGGAAGCCTGTCCTGAACATCTTGTATCCCAGCACCGTATGACCAGGGGCACGCTGTTCCTGGAACTCGGTGAATAGCCCTGCCTTGTAGGCCTTCAGCCATTCTGGCGTCATCAGGCTCATGATCCTGTCGCGGTTGCTTTTGCCTCTCCAGTAAGGAATAATCTCATCGCGATATATTCTTTTAACTTCTTCATCAACCTTAAAAAAGACCTTTTTCCGTGTATCAAGGATCTCAAGGTCCTCAAGCGAATGAAGGCTTATTTCGGGATAGGTGGGAGTAGCCTTCGGCTCAGGGCCCCTTTCCCCCACAATCAATTCACCTTCGTTTATGCAGATTGTCTTGTTTCTCAGCAGGTATTCGAATGCCCGGGCACGCCGGACGGGAGCAGAAACCTCCCTCGAATCCTCACTTTTGTAAAATGCGGTAATCAGGAGCGCTCTTTCGGCGCTTATCCTTTCAACTGCATTAAGACTCTGTTGTCTCAGTTTCTTTACCCTTTCAGTCAGTATCATGGTTGCTAAAATAAAATCCGTTCAAAATTAATTTTGTTTCCATCCGCCTCACAAGGAGGCTGTTGCTCTCAGACAATTACCATCCGCCTTCATCCCCCTGTCTTTACTTTCAGGCCGGTCTCGGCGAAAAAAAGCTTAAACTCGTTCATCCTTTTGGATGTTGGAGGTATTGTGTTGTTCATTCTGTACTGCAGGCCGAATTTGCCGTATTTTGTCATTCCTATTTTATGGAACGGAAGAAGGCTGATGCTTACGGGATTCTCCCGGTTCAGGCTGCCTAAGAGATCGCGCATTGACCTCAGCGTCAGGTCGTCATCATTTATTCCCGGTATTACAGGTATTCTGACTATTACACTTTTACCCATTCCGGTTATCATTCTGAGATTTTCGAGGATCCTGATATTTGAAACCCCCGTATATTCTAAATGAAGGTTATCATCAGTGTGTTTAAGGTCGAACAGAAAAACATCAGTATAAGGCATTATTGCCAGAAAGCTTTCGGCTGATGAATATCCGGAAGTATCAACTGCGGTGTTGTAGCCTTTCTCATGGCAGGCCTTGAGAGCCTCCAGCAAAAATTCGGGCTGCATCAGCGGTTCACCTCCCGAGAAAGTAACACCTCCGCCTGACTGTTCAAGAAAGATGCGTTCCCTGTCAAGTATCTCAAGTAATTCATCAATTGAATAATACCTGCCGACAATTTCCCTGCGGCTGAATTCCTTCTCCCCTACTTTCCTTGTCTGGATCACGGTCTGTTGTTCAGGAGATATCCCCTCAGGGTTATGGCACCACCAGCATGAAAGGGGACAGCCTTTCATAAAGAAGGTCACCCTTATTCCCGGACCGTCATGGACCGAATACCGTTTAACGCTGAAGATCAATCCTTTCATTTAACAATTCAAAATTAGCAAGAGGGAAGAAATCCAACCGGTGAAACCCGGCAGGAAAAGTTGTATATTACAAACTGTAGAACATAAGGCAGTGGTAGAGCCTTCGGCCGAGGCGCTGCATCATGAAGCTGTATTTAAGCTTTAATATCATAGACATGAAAGTGCTGCAAGTTAGGTATTTTTGACTTTTCTGCAATGTGTGAAACAAGGATTTTCAGGTTGGAGTAAAAAAAAATTATATCCGGATATCACTAGCAGTCTGGATGTTGATAGCATTGATACCTGCTTTAACAATAACTTAACATAACATTAACATAAAAACCTGCAACAAAATGTCAGCCCGGGCGTCTATATGATGTAAACGTTCTTTATTCGGCCGCTCGGCCACATTCTACGATCAGGTTTAGGTTAATGAAGGAAAGATAACTCCCAACTATCTTTCCTTTTTTTTTTACCGGTTTGCGGCGTGCGGTCAGCGGTACACGGCGCCTGAATGACCGAATACCGACTTACCGGATACCGAATACCGAAAGCCAACTGCCACCACCTGCCCTGCGCCCTGTGCCTTTTTCCGCTCCGGACCGAACACCGAACGCCGCATACCGCTAATTATCTGACTTTAATCAGTTGCAATCAGCAATAATTGAGCTTACTTTGTACTTACAACCGGTTGCTGCAGGACTGTCTCAGGTCCGGCAGCATCCCCTGAAAAAATAAGATACGATTATGAAAAGAAAGATCCGGTTCAGTCTGCTTTACCGCGACATGTGGCAGTCATCGGGAAAGTACCAGCCGCGTGTTGAACAACTGAAAGCTGTTGCTCCGCATATTATAGAGATGGGATGTTTCGACCGGATCGAGACCAATGGCGGGGCCTTTGAGCAGGTCCAGCTTCTTTATGGCGAAAATCCGAATACTGCAGTACGGGAATGGACGAAACCCTTCAATGAAGCGGGTATTCAAACCCACATGCTCGAGCGGGCTCTTAACGGGATCAGAATGTATCCGGTTCCTGCCGACGTTCGCCGGCTTATGTACAAGGTAAAAAAAGCCCAGGGAGTAAATATCTCAAGGTCGTTCTGCGGCCTTAACGATCACAGGAACCTGGAGTTATCGGTTAAATACGCCAAAGAAGCAGGTATGATCTCCCAGGCAGCTCTTTCCATTACCCATTCGCCAGTTCATACGGTCGATTATTACATGGATGTTGTAAAACATATTGTCGACTATGGGACTGACGAAATATGCCTTAAGGATATGGCAGGTGTTGGCAGGCCGGCCACGCTCGGTGAACTGGTCAGGCAGATAAAGAAAAAATACCCAGGCATAGTGATTGATTATCACGGTCATTCCGGTCCGGGAATGTCGGTGGCCTCAATGCTCGAAGTTGCAAGGGCCGGCGCAGATTACATAGACGTGGCAATGGAGCCTTTGAGCTGGGGCATGATCCATCCCGATGTGATTGCTGTCAGGGCCATAATGGATGATGCCGGTTTTGATGTGCCGGAGATCAACATGGATGCATATATGAAGGTAAGGTCTCTCACCCAGTCATTCATTGATGATTTTCTTGGATATTTCATCGATCCCAGAAACAAGCAGGTATCATCGCTTCTCATAAGCAGCGGGCTGCCGGGCGGAATGATGGGCAGCATGATGGCCGACCTGAAGGGAGTTCACCAGGGCATTAACGCCTCACTTAAAAAGCAGGGACAGAGGGAGCTTACTGAAGATGAACTGGTGGTAAGGCTTTTCCAGGAAGTTGAGACCATCTGGCCTGTTCTTGGATACCCTCCGCTGGTGACACCGTTCAGCCAGTATGTGAAAAATGTAGCGCTGATGAATATCATTCAGATGACCAGCGGGAAGGAGAGGTACGGAATGATAGACAATAATACCTGGGACATGATCCTGGGCAAGGCCGGAAGGCTGCCCGGGGAACTTGGAAAAGAGATAGTGAGCCTGGCCGAAAAACTGGGTAAGGAGTTTTATACAGGAAATCCACAGGATGCGTATCCCGACGAGCTTCCGGCTTTCAGAGCCGAGATGAAGAAGAACGGATGGGACACAGGGCCGGATGATGAGGAACTCTTCGAGTTGGCCATGCACGACAGGCAATACCGTGATTACAAAAGCGGAGCAGCAAAAACAAGATTTGAAGCTGAGCTTGCAAAAGCCAGAGAGCAGGCTTCCCCGCAGGGTGCAGTTAAAGTGGAAGTAACAACTCCTGCCCCTGCCGCCCGCAATGAAACTGCAAAAAAAGACGATCCCTCAGTCAAACCGGTCACAGCCCCGGCTAAAGGAAAAATATATTACAATCTTTACGGAGAGCAGACAGAACCCTCGAAACCGGGAGATCAGGTTAATGCCGGAGAAAGGATCTGCTACATCCAGACCAATTCATATATTGATGAAATAATAAGCCCCTGGGAAGGTGAAGTTTCAGAGATACTGGTTGCCCAGGGAGCTAACGTCAACAAGGGAGATATTCTTTTCAGGATCAGGGAGCAAAAAAGGAAGCCAGGCAAGAAAAAGCGGTCATAGCTGGCTTTTATTGACGGAAATTTTAATCTTTGTATCATAGCGTCCCGGATAATAACCAATCTATACCCTGATATGAAGAAACTTGTTTTACTTTTCGTTATGGCTTCAGTCATTATTACCTCATGCAACAGGAAGGAAACCAGCGATAATCCGCTTCTTAATGAATTCGACACCCCCTTCGGCGTTCCTCCCTTCGAACAGATAAGGCCGGAGCATTACAAGCCTGCGTATCTGAAAGCCTTTGAAGAACAAAATGCTGTCATACGAAAAATCGTTACCAGCAAAGAGGAACCAAGTTTTGAAAACACAATAAAGGAGCTTGAATACAGCGCTGAGCTGCTTACAAAAGTCAGCAGGATTTTCGGTGCACTTAACTCGGCCCACACCAACGATTCGCTTCAGGCAATCAACCTTGAAATGGCTCCGCTTCTTTCAAAACACAGGGATGACATAAACCTCAACGACACACTTTTCCTCAGGATCAAGTCTGTCTTTGAGAATATGGATAAATTCAACCTCACTGAAGAGCAGAAGAAAATTCTTGACGATACCTACAAGGGTTTTGTAAGGAGTGGTGCAGAACTCTCTGCAGCCGATAAGGATAAGCTTAGAAAGATAAATGAGGAGATGTCGCTTCTGACTGTGAAATTCGGTCAGAACCTGCTTGCTGAAACTAACGGTTATACTTTGCTGATCGACAGGAAAGAGGATCTTGCCGGGCTACCGGCAGGCATTATAGAACAGGCTGCTTCAACTGCCGAAAAGATCGGACAGAAAGGGAAATGGGCTTTCACCATTCAGGTTCCCATAATGGAACCCTTTCTAAAATACGCGGAAAACCGTGAACTGAGGAAACAGCTCTTCACTGCCTACTTCATGAAGGGGGATAACGGAAATGAATACGACAACAAAGAGATTATTTCGAGGATTGCAAGCCTCAGGCTTGAGAGGGCAAACCTGCTTGGTTACAAAACCTATGCTGATTTCGTACTCGAAAGAAATATGGCAAAAACTCCGGAAAGGGTTCTTGATTTTCTGGGTCAGGTCTGGGAAGCTGCTCTTCCTGTTGCGAAGGCCGAAGCAGCAGCACAGCAGCAGATAATTGACAGGGAAGGAGGAAAGTTCAAACTCGAGCCATGGGACTGGTGGTACTACACTGAAAAGATCAAGAAGGAAAAATATGCTCTCGACGATGAGCTTACAAGGCCATACTTCAAGACTGAGAATGTGATTGACGGCATGTTCTACGTTGCAAAAAGGCTTTACGACCTCGATTTCACAAAGAGAACCGATATACCCAAATATCATCCTGAAGTAGTAACCTATGAAGTGACACGCAACAAAGAGCATGTGGGTATTCTGATGATAGATAATTATCCACGTTCGTCAAAGCGTGGAGGAGCATGGTGCGGGGCCTACAGAGGACAGAGCCGCGACAGGAACGGCAACATGATCCATCCTGTTGTAACCATGGTAACCAACAGCGCTCCGCCATCGGCCGACAAACCATCGTTGCTGACACCTGATGAAGCCAGCACCCTGTTCCATGAATTCGGACATGCCCTTCATCAGCTGCTTTCCAATTCGACATATCCCGGAGTTTCCGGGACCTCAGTTGCCAGAGATTTTGTCGAACTTCCTTCGCAGATTATGGAACACTGGGTTCTTGAACCTGAGGTCCTGAAGGTTTACGCCAAACATTACCAGACAGGAGAGGTGATCCCGGCCGAGCTAATTGAAAAGCTCGACAAGGCCGGAAAATTCAACATGGGTTTTACTACTGTCGAGTTCCTTGCCGCAGCTCTGCTTGATATGGAATATCATGTTGTCGCCGGACAGGCAGAAATCGACATCAGGGAGTTTGAAAAGACAGTCCTCGACAAATACGGTCTGATCCCGGAGATAAAACCAAGATACAGGTCGACCTATTTCAATCATATCTGGAACAGCGGTTATGCTGCCGGGTATTACAGCTATTACTGGAGCGAGATGCTTGATGCCGATGCATTCCAGGCATTTAAGGAAACGGGCGACATTTTTAACCGGGAGATTGCCGCCAGGTTTGAAAATGAGATACTTTCGAAAGGGGGATCAAGGGATCCGCTTGACATGTACATTGCATTCAGGGGGAAAGAGCCCGGGATCGATGCCCTTCTCGAAAACAGAGGACTGAAATGAAAAAAGCTTTCTTCTCCTGGCTTGCATTTATTCTGTTTTCCCTTATTGTTACACAGGCCAGTGGCGCTGATCCCCTTGCTGAAAAAGGAATTATAGACCTCAGGGAATCCGCGGGAAACAGATTCATATTCAAGCTTAACGGAGAATGGGAATTCTTCTGGTCCAGAAAACTTGTTCCGCGGGACTTTCAGCTTACCAATCCTCCCCGGCCTGATATTTACGGACAGGTCCCATCCTACTGGACCAGTTACCGGACCGACGTGCTTAAGCCGACCGGAAAAGGATTTGCTACCTATCGTTTGAGGATTTTGCTGCCACATGGTTTCAGGAATTCACTGGCTTTCAATATGCCCGTTTTCGATTCGTCATACGAAATTTATGTCAACGGGAACAAGATGGGAAGAAATGGCATTCCCGGTGTAAGTGAAGATGAGACAGAACCTTACTATGAAAAGAACCTGTTCAGGTTCAACCCCGATTCCGATACCATTGAAATAATCCTGAATGTTTCGAATTTTCACCATCGCAGAGGTGGATTCTGGATGCCAATGCGGATCGGCACCTTCAATGAAATACAGCAGAATTTTGCCTTCGGCTGGGCAAAAGACTGGTCATCATGTAGTTTTCTCCTTGCCTTTTCCCTGCTTTTTCTATTCTTCTTCTTGATTTTCAAAAGGGACAGGCAAACTGTGTTTTTCAGTATTGGTACCATTGGGCTTGCCGTGAGACCGCTCTTTACATCCAATTTTCTGATTCATAATTTAGTGTCGGTCCGATGGGACTGGATTGTAAGATGGGAATATCTGGGACTCTACACTATTCTGGCCGGATGGTACTGGTTTGCCCTGTACCTTTACCGCTCAAGGTGCTTCAGGATAGTTACCCTTGGGGTAACAGCCATCCTTGCTGTTGCTGCTGTTGTTACCATTACCGCTCCGGTGAGCACCTTCAGTTACATGACCTTTGTTATTTATCCGCTTCAGGTCATTCTGTTCGCAACAGTGCTCTTTGAGTCGATCAAAGGGATAATTAAGGGGAATCATATCGACTTTTTTTATTTTCTGACCTTCGTTATGGTGGGGCTGGCTGCATTCAATGATGTCAGGATTTCCCTGGGCATGCAGGCTTTTTTCTCCGGTTACATACTTACACAGGCAATAGTTCTGTTTGTTTTCATCCAGGCTGTACTAATATTATACAAGTGGGTAAAAGCCTATTCTGAAAAGGAGAAGCTACAGAAGGAGCATGAGTACCTTAACAGGCATCTTGAGAAAATTGTCAATGACCGCACTCAGGAGATCATCGCCCGGAAGGAAGAGATAGAGGAACAGAATATCAGGATAGCCAGTCAGAACAAAAAACTGTCGGAGACAATACAGCTCAGGGACAAGATATTTTCAGTGATAGCCCACGATCTCAGGAGTCCTGTGGTGAATATTCTTTATATGCTGAATCTTCTTAAGGAAGAAGAATACAAGGATAAATACGATTCTTTTGCTGATGCCAGTATTCAATATTCCCAGCAGGTAATAAACCTTCTCGAAAACATGCTGGTATGGGGAAGAGGACAGGAGGATAAAATAAAATACTCTCCCGGGAAGTACGACCTGGCGGATATTATTCTTACAAACCTTAGTATTTTCAAGGATACTGCCGACAAAAAAGGGATTAAGGTCAATTTCACCCAGATAGGCAACTCCAGGGCATTTTTCGACAGAGACCTTATGGATATTATTGTAAGGAATCTGCTTTCGAATGCCATGAAATTCACTCCCAGGGGAGGAAGGATAAGTATATTACTGAAGGACAAGTCGATGACACACGACGGGACTTCAATTAAGTTTTGTGACAATGGGGTCGGAATCCCTGAGGAAAAGCAAAAGAAACTGTTCACAGCCACTGAAATAGAGAGCACTCCCGGGACAGAGAATGAGAAAGGGACCGGATTTGGACTGAAGCTTTGCCATGAACTTGTAAAGATCAATGGCGGGACCCTGAGTGTGGAGAGCCGTGAAGGCGACGGTACCTGCTTTACAATCATACTGCCGGATTCAACAACTCAGAATGGCTGAACCTTTCTGCCTGCGTCCTGCTGCAAAGCCGGCCCGGAAATCACAAAGTTCTGGTTCTACTCCCTGGTAATCAGAGCAAGTTTTTCCCTTTCAAGTATTCTCAGGTATCTGCCCCGGATCTCAACTAATCCTTCACTTTCAAGTTCAGAAACCACCCTGGCTAACGACGGACGGGCAACCCCGAAATAGTCAGCCATGTCAGTCTGTGTCATGGGAAGCTGCGTTGCGGACACGCCAGGACCGGATATCTGAAGGAAATACTGAGCAAGTTTTCCTTTTATAGTTTTGAAATTCAGAAACTTTATCTTTTCAGTCAGAAATAACGAATTGTTCGAGATCATTCCCAGAAAGTTCTGCAGAATTCTGTCATCGCTTTTCAGAAACTTCAGGAAATCATTCTTTTTAATAGTGAGAAGCTCTGCATCCGTAACTGCAACGACATTAACCGGGAACACCGAACGTGAAGAAAACAGAAACGCTGCTCCTACGGATCCGGGTTCCCTTACCTCTTCTATCTTCAGAACACGTCCGGAATAATCTGTCATTTCTCCCTTTACCGAGCCGCTGATAACCATAACAAAGGAGTTAACCGGTTCACCGCTCTGAAAGATCATTGTCCCGGTCCGGTACCGTTTTATCACGTAGGGTGTGGAAGATATAACAGACATTATCTCAGCAATATCCATTCCCCTGAAAACCGGGGCCTTCAATAAGTATGAATAGTCCATCTGATTACACGTGTTTATTGCCCTTTGCTGCCTGCAACCATATAACAGCTGTGAAAAACGCCAAAGGCAGAAATTTCTTCAAAAATAGCAATTGTAACATATGTTACAATCTGAAACTGATGGATTTCAATATTCACCCGTTAAAAAGTAAACCAGATCATTATTTCAGCATTATCCCGGGCAGGAAGTTAATGATAGAAGCATATTATAAATATCATATTTACTTCAGATGAGGAAAAAAATTATAACTTAATCGCAGATTCCATGATCACAGAAGTTTATTAAAAACATCCGTGTATGGCAACAGAAGATTCCTGTCACAACCCCGGTGAGAAGAGACTTTATCTGGGCCTGGATATAGGATCTGTTTCATTGAACACTGTTGTAACCGACAGTAATTTCAACATACTTGAAGATTTTTATGACTATGTTCACGGCAGACCGTTCAATGTGCTGTATGACAGGCTTTCCATGGTTTTCAGGGATCACCCCCGGGAACTTTTTGCCGGAGCAGCCCTTACAGGCGCCGGAGGCCGGCTGGCAAACGGGCTTCTCGGCGGGATATTCGTTAACGAGATCATTTCGCAGGCTACCTCGGCAGGAAGGCTTTACCCTGAAGTCAGAACTGTGATAGAGATTGGAGGAGAAGATTCCAAGCTTATAATTCTTGAGAAGGATACGGAAAGCGGATATTCAAGGCTTGTGGATTTTGAGATGAACAGCATCTGTGCTGCCGGGACCGGTTCCTTTCTCGACCAGCAGGCAAGAAGGATAGGGGTTGCCATAGAAAAGGAGTTCGGTGAAATGGCATTAAGGTCAGTCGATCCACCCAGGATTGCAGGAAGATGCAGTGTGTTTGCCAAGAGCGACATGATCCATCACCAGCAGATTGCCACGCCGCTTCATGATATTGTTGCAGGTCTATGTTTTGCACTTGCAAGGAACTTCAGGAGCAATGTTGCAAAAAGCAGGGAATTCAGGAAGCCTGTCCTTTTTTCAGGAGGCGTTGCAGCCAATGCAGGCATGGTAAGGGCTTTCAGGGAGATACTCGACCTCCGCGCCGATGAGTTGATCATACCGGCGCATCATGCTTCAATGGGAGCCATCGGGGCGCTTATGCATGCATACACCGGGAATGGGAATGTGAATCATTTTAAGGGACTTGGGGAACTTGAGGCATACCTGTCGGCAACAAATGCGACTTTCAGGAGTCTGCCTCCGCTTGTGGAGTCAGAGGCCGTATACGACAGACGGGTTCATTTCAGGAAAAACGGAACAGATAAAATCCCGGTTTACCTGGGAGTCGATGTAGGTTCTTTGAGTACAAATGTTGTACTTATTGATCCGGATCACAGGGTTATTGCAAGAAGATACCTGCCGACAGCCGGAAAACCGCTTGAAGCTGTCCGCAGGGGTATTTCGGAAATCTATGATGAAGCAGGGAAGGATGTTGAAGTCAAAGGTGCCGGAACAACCGGGTCGGGAAGGTATCTGACAGGCGATTTCATAGGAGCCGACACCATACGCAATGAAATAACAGCTCAGGCTACTGCAGCTATCGACTATGATCCGACAGTCGATACCATTTTCGAGATCGGCGGACAGGACTCCAAATATATAAGTATTGAAAACGGAGTCGTTGTCGATTTTGAAATGAACAAGGTTTGCGCTGCAGGCACCGGTTCGTTTCTTGAAGAGCAGGCTGAAAAACTTAATATAAACATTGTAGATGAGTTCGGTTCATTGGCTCTTAAGGCTTCAAGCCCCGTGAAGCTTGGCGACAGGTGTACTGTTTTTATGGAGTCGGACCTCAACACCTGTGTGCAGAAAGGGGCAAAAAACGACAATATGGTTGGAGGCCTCGCCTATTCGATCGTTTATAACTATCTTGAAAAGGTAGTAGGCGACAGGAAGATAGGTAACAGGATCTTCTTTCAGGGAGGAGTCACCAACAACAAAGCCGTTGTCGCTGCTTTTGAACATGTTACCGGTAAAAAAATCACCATACCTCCTCATTATGATGTGACAGGCGCCATCGGAGCCGCCATTCTCGCCCAAAAAGAGATATACAACGGGCAGATGACAAAATTCAAGGGTTTTGGAATCAGGAATGCTGATTATGAGGTAAGCAGGTTTATCTGCAAGAGCTGTGCAAACAACTGCGAGATAAGAAAGGTGAAAATCGCAGGGGAAC
>JAKLIJ010000057.1 GCA_022709665.1 Bacteroidota bacterium | reverse complement strand
GGAAAACTAATGCGCCGAATGCTCCTGATACCGGAATTGTCAGAATCCAGGCCCAGAAAATTTTTGTGGTCACTCCCCATTTAACTGCCGACATGCCTTTTCGTGATCCGACTCCGATAATTGCTCCGGTAATAGTATGTGTTGTACTTACAGGGATCCCGAAGTGAGTGGCGCCAAAAAGGGTAAGAGCGCCTGCCGTTTCAGCACAGAATCCCTCGAAGGGCTTGAGTTTTGTGATTTTCTGGCCCATAGTTTTCACTATTCTCCATCCTCCGAAAAGAGTTCCCATCGCAATTGCAGCCTGGCATGAAAGGATAACCCAAAGGGGTGGCCGGGCAGCATCTTTTGTAGTAACCCCGTACACTATCAGGGCAATCCAGATTATACCCATGGATTTCTGGGCGTCGTTACCGCCATGTCCGAGACTGAAGGCTGCAGCTGAAAGAAGCTGAAGCCTTCTGAAATGTTTGTCGACACCGAATGGGCTGTGATTCCGGGCAAGGTATTGAACAAGTGATGAGATAAAAAATCCGAAGATCATGCCAAGAAGGGGAGAAATGACAATGAAAGCAACGATCTTAATGACCCCGCCTGAAATGATTGATCCTGGTCCGGAGCTGACAAGGGCGGCGCCCACCAGGCCGCCTACAAGAGTATGAGAGGAGCTGGATGGCAATCCCCACCACCAGGTGAGCAGGTTCCATGTTATTGCAGCTATAAGCGCTGCGGCAATAACAGTAAGATTCAGAACATCGGGTTCGACGACACCTTTCCCCATTGTGGCCGCAACCTTCAGTGGGAAAATGGTAAAAGCTATAAAATTAAAAAACGCTGCCATGGAAACAGCAGCGAAAGGTGACAATACTTTTGTCGATACAACAGTTGCAATTGAATTTGCCGAATCGTGAAATCCGTTTATAAAGTCAAAAATGAGAACCAGGCCAACAATAATATATAACGTAGTCATCTTTTGTCTTTTTGAGTTTACGTCCTTGTTTTTAATTATGTAACTGGCTGGTTCGTAAAGATTTAAAATCCTTGGTCATCAGGTCTGGATAATTTGATCAGGTGCCCAAAATTATAAAATAATTATTACTTTTATGAATTAATCATTTTAAAAAATTAAAAGCCAAACGATATGAACAACTTACAGAATCTTGAACCAAAGCAGGTATGGGGGATATTTCATGAGATTACACAGATCCCTCGCCCGTCGAAGAAAGAACAGAAAATTGCTGACTATGTAAAGAAATTTGCAGCTGACCATAAGCTGGAAACGGTTGTTGACAAGACCGGCAATGTAATAATAAAGAAATCGGCCACAAAGGGCATGGAGAACCGCAAGGGTGTCATCCTGCAGGCGCATCTCGACATGGTACCGCAGAAGAACAGCGACAAGAAGCATGATTTTGAAAAGGATCCGATCGAAGCGCTTGTTGATGGTGAATGGGTGAGGGCCAACGGTACGACACTGGGAGCCGACAACGGAATTGGTGTAGCTGCTGCCATGGCGGTACTGGCATCAAAGGATATTCCACACGGCCCGATTGAGGTGCTTTTTACGATTGATGAAGAGACCGGCATGACAGGTGCTTTCGGTCTCAAAAAAGGGCTTCTCAGGGGCGACATACTTATCAACCTGGATTCCGAAGACGAGGGAGAGCTTTATGTTGGTTGTGCCGGAGGAATTGATGTTGCTGCAACAAAAAAGTATACCGAGGAGAAAACTCCGGGGGCAATGGCTGCTTATGAGATATTTGCCCGGGGTCTTAAGGGAGGACATTCAGGAGTTGACATTCCCCTTGGCAGGGCCAATTCAAACAAGATCATGTTCAGGTTTTTTATGCAGGCTGAATCTGATTTCAGAATAAGAATTGCTGAAGCCGAAGGTGGAGACCTGAGGAATGCCATACCCCGTGAATCTCATGCCGTTATCGTTGTCCCCAGGAAAAGCGCCCCTGAATTCGAGAAGTTTGTAAAAAACTATGAAAAGATGTACAGGAAGGAATTTGCAGAAACAGAGCCAACGCTCTCGTTCAAATGCAAAAAGACAGATCTTCCTGAAAAAGTGATGAACAGGGATGACCAGTTCGGCATAATCAGGGCAGTATTCGCCTGTCCTAATGGAGTTCAGAGAATGAGCCAGGCTATGAAAGGACTTGTGGAAACATCAAACAACCTGGCAATTGTAAGATGCAAAAAAGGAAAATTCGAAGCATATAACCTTACAAGAAGCTCTGTCGACTCATCAAAAGAATCCACTGCATGGAAGATTGCAGCAGTGTTTCATCTGATAGGGGCAAAAGTAAGCCTTTCGGGCAGTTATCCGGGATGGAAACCCAATATGGAATCCCCCATTCTCAAAACAATGAGCGGAGTTTACAAAAAAATGTACAACAAGGTACCTGATATAAAGGCGATCCATGCAGGTCTTGAATGCGGTCTGCTGGGAGGAGTATATCCCGGACTCGACATGATTTCATTCGGTCCTACGATACGATATCCTCACAGTCCTGATGAAAAGGTACACATAGAGTCTGTAAAGAAATTCTTTGATTTTCTTTGTGCCACACTGAAAGAAATACCGGTGAAATAAACAATAATTCTCACCCCTTAGCCAGGGGTGGGAATTACTCAACTTTTATTTCAATCAGAAGGTCGTCCTTCATGACGTTTGTGCCTCCTTTTGCCGGGATCCTTGTTACATGACCATTGACAGGCGAATGTATCTCATTCTGCATTTTCATGGCTTCAAGAATTAACAGTGGTTCACCGCGAAGTACTGTTGCGCCTTCGCGAACGAGTATGTCAATTATCTTTCCAGGCATGGGGGCTTTTATAAGTTCGGTTTCTGCTTTACCTGTGGATTGCTTAAGGACTTTAAGGCGCTTCAGTGAAAAAGGAGTCTCAATTGTGAAAATGTAGCTTATGTCATTAAACAGGATCTCATACCTGTTCTGCCTCGATCTGATAATTTCAACAGGGTATTTCCTGTTCTTCCACAGAATGTGAGTGCCGTATTTTTCATCTGACTTGAGTTTTACCTCATAGCTTCTTTTTCCTATCCTGATTTTATGTCTGAGAGGCAGAGTAAAAGTAAACCTTCTGTTTTCGGATGAAAGAGCGTGCAGCTTCTTTATTGCCGGTTTCTCATCGTTCATGATTACAGCGGATTTTAGAACTGATTAATTCTTTTGTTAAGGAGCCAGGGACTCATATCACTGTTGTTCCCGTTATCGGCGGCAGGGCTTTTCCCGATCAGATTCTCGTCTTCAAACAGTTTTGTTACAAGCCACGCTGCCAGCATCTCCTCATATTCACTGTTAAGGTAGTATTTATCGAGATCCTTCTCGATAAAAGCTGTGGTAAATGAGCCATCTATAAACTTGGGATTCCTCACCAGCATTCTGAAGAAGGGGAGGGTCGTCTTAACCCCTTTTATCCATACCCTGTCGAGAGCCAGTTTGCACTTCCGAATAGCATCCTTTCTGTCTGTCCCGGTGATGATCAGCTTTGCGATCATGGAGTCGTAGCTCGATACTATTGATGATCCGGACCTTACTCCGGTATCTGCCCTTACAAAGGAATCAGAGGGCAGAATAAGCTTCTCAATCTTTCCGGGGTCCGGGGCAAAACCCGCCTGTACATCCTCAGCATTTATCCGGCATTCAATCGACCATCCCTGAATCCTGACATCCTTCTGCCCGAAAGCGAGCGTCTCACCCCTGGCAATGCGTATCTGTTGTTCTATCAGATCTATTCCTGTAATCATTTCCGTAACCGGATGTTCGACCTGGATACGGGTGTTCATTTCCATGAAGTAGAAATTTCTCTCCGAATCGAGAAGAAATTCTACGGTACCGGCCGAATAATATCCTACTGCTGCTGCAATTCTGACAGCCATTGAGCCCATCAGGTTTCTGAGATCATCATCCAGGGCTGACGAAGGGGCTTCTTCAAGGAGTTTCTGATGCTTTCTTTGGATTGAGCACTCTCTTTCTCCCAGATGTACTATATTGCCTGCAGTGTCGCCCAGTATCTGGAATTCAATGTGTTTGGGATTCTCGATATACTTTTCGATAAAGACCGATGGATCGTTAAAAGCTTTTTCGGCTTCCTTGCTTGCAATGAGGAACATTTTTTCCATTTCCTCAGGCTTTCTGACAATTCTCATCCCTCGTCCGCCTCCTCCTGAGGCAGCCTTGATGATTACCGGATAACCGATGTTTTTTGCCATTGCTGCAGCCTCTTCCTCATTTCCTATGTTGCCCTGGCTGCCCATGGCCATTGGAATTCCCTGTTTCATAGCCAGTTCCCGGGCAATAGTCTTGTTACCCATCTTGTAGATGGCATCGGGTGACGGGCCAATAAAGACAATATTGTTTTCAATGCACTTCTGGGCGAAGTAAGCGTTCTCAGCAAGAAAGCCATAACCTGGATGAACAGCATCGCATGAAGTTTCAAGCGCTATATCGATCAGTCTGTCGATGTTAAGGAAAACGGGGATATCTGCAGGGTCTTCCGTATTGTCGAAAACAATATCGGCAAGCGAAACATACAATGCATCAGGTTCTGTCGCATTCCTGACAACCACCGTTTCAATGTTCATCTTTCGGGCCGTACTGATGATCCTTACCGCTATTTCACCGCGGTTTGCAATGAATATTCGTCTGATCTTCATATTTAAGGTCTTATAAGGGCATGTTGCCGTGTTTCCTTGCAGGGACTTTTACCCATTTATTGCTCAGGGCGCTGAAAGCCGAGATGATTTTTTTTCGTGTGAGTGCCGGATCTATTACTTCATCTATATAACCAAGTTCATCAGCAATAAAAGGATTGGCAATTTTGTCCCTGTATTTTCTTACCAGTTCCTTTTTTAATTCCGCAGGATTCTTTGACTCTGCCAGCTCGCGCCGGTAAAGTATTGCAACCGCTCCGTCGGGTCCCATAACTGCAATTTCCGCTGTGGGCCAGGCAAAGCTGAAGTCTCCTCCCAGACTCTTGCTGTTCATTACAATATATGCTCCTCCGTATGCTTTTCTAAGGATAACCGTTATTCTGGGAACCGTGGCCTCACTGTAGGCGAACAATAGTTTTGCTCCATGCCTTATGATGCCCGAGTGTTCCTGATCCTTTCCCGGAAGGAAACCCGGGACATCCTCAAGAGTAAGCAGGGGAATGTTGAATGCATCGCAGAACCTGATGAACCTGGCTCCTTTGGTTGACGAGTCGATGTCGAGCACACCGGCAAGAACCTTAGGCTGATTGGCAACAATCCCTATTGTCTTTCCCCTGAGCCGGGCGAATCCTGTAACAAGGTTAGGGGCATATAGTTCTGCAGTCTCGAAGAAACTGTTTCTGTCGACGATCAGATTTATTACATCCTTGACATCATAAGCTTTGTTGGGATCGTCGGGAACAATATCGCGAAGTTTTTCATTTATATCAGGAGTCAGTCCGTCGTCGGCAACCACAGGTGGATTTTCCACGTTGTTGGAAGGGAGGTAGGCCAGAAATTTTTTCAGCGCCATTATTGTATTTTCCTCGTCCTCATATATCATGTGGGCAACACCGCTCTTGCGTCCATGAACTTCAGCGCCTCCAAGTTCTTCCGAAGTAACTTCTTCGTTGAGAACTTCCTTCACAACATTTGGTCCCGTAACAAACATGTAACTGGTCCTGTTGACCATGAAGACGAAATCGGTGAGTGCGGGAGAATAAACGGCTCCTCCTGCAGCCGGACCCATGATGACGCAAATCTGCGGGATGATCCCCGATGAATTGATGATATTATGGAATATGGCAGCATATCCGCTCAGACTGGCAACACCTTCCTGTATCCTGGCGCCTCCCGAATCCATCATGCCTATTATGGGAGAGCCCATCTTAAGTGCCATTTCCTGAATCTTGGCAATCTTCCTTGCATGGACCAGTCCGAGTGACCCTCCCATAACAGTAAAATCCTGGGCGAATCCAAAGACCAGCCGGCCATTGATCTTTCCGTGACCAACAATAACTCCGTCACCGTAGGTGCGTTCGACCTTGCCGAATTCAACAGGCTGATTTGCAGGAGTGACAAAAGCGTCAATCTCTTCAAAAGTGCCGGCATCGAATAACAGACTGACGCGTTCCCTCGCAGTAAGTTTACCCTTCGAATGCTGTTTTTCTGCCTGCCCCGGGCCGTATTGTTTTTTCAGAGCTTCCTGGCGTTCAGTGAAAGCCTTGTAGTTTTTACCTGACAAATCCATAATCCCCTGAATTATGGGGGCTAAAAATAGACATTATCGGCTTATTTGCAAATACTAATTTCGAACGAATATTTCGCCCCACTGTTAAGCAATTAACAAACAATAAATTACGACAATATGTTTTTCGACTACCCCGGGTGTCAGGTCAGGACAGACGGGATATTATTTCCTGCATTTCGCCGTATTGTTCTTCCATGCTCTCCACAAGACGGATCTGGGCTCTTGTTCTCCGGAGGTTATGGTGTTCATGATGTATCCTGTAATAAGTGTCACCATCAATATAATCGGTAAGGAATCTTACAGCCTGTTCAAAAGTGATCAGAAGGGGAGCAAAAGCCAGAAATTCCTTCTCTGTACGGTTAAGAGTGTCTCTTGTTTCAGAAAGATATCCTTCTGCATAAGATCTGTAAAGGTCTATATTCATTCTGACTTTTGAAAGATCTGCTTCGTCTTCGGCAGCTGTGTTTGCAGCTGTTCTGATTGCATCCCCGAAATCGTAATGAACATAGCCCGGCATAACGGTATCAAGGTCAATAATGCAGAGGGCCCTGTCGTTTTCGTCCAGAAGTATATTATTGAACTTGGTGTCGTTGTGAGTTATCCTGAGGGGGATTCTTCCTTCTCTTCCCATCCTGCGGATAACAGTCATTTTTTCGGCCCTTGATCTGAAGAATTCAATTTCTGTTTTAACCGATGCAGCCCTTTTTACCCTGTCGAACGCAACGGAATCTTCAAACCATTCGAGACGTTTCTCCACATTGTGAAAATCAGGTATGGTTTCGTGCAGCGGAGGGCCGGGCATATCAGCCAGCATTGCCTGGAACCTGCCTACAGCCCTGCCACCCTCGAATGCCTTTTCTGGTGAATCAACTATATCGTACGACCTGTGGTCAGGGATGAAGACAAGAAGTCGCCAGAAGTTCCCGTCATTGTCAACGATCCAGGATTTCCCATTACGGGCGGGTATCATTCTTATGCATTCCCGCCGGAGGTCGGATCCTGGTATTTTTTCAAGCTTCTGGCGGATGTGATCCGTTACCCTTTCAATATTCTCCTGAAGTTCCGGGATTCGTTTAAAGACTTTTGAATTAAGCCGCTGAAGGATATAATCATCCTTCTCCTTTTCCCTTGTGGTTATCAGGAATGTATCGTGAATATGGCCGCTGCCGAATGTTTCTGCCTTCAGAAAGGAAGCTTCGGCAAGAAAAGAGCCGAACAGTCCCCTGAGGTCATGCTTCATTCTTAAGTCCGATTTTGTAACCTATAAAGGAATAGAATAATATTACGAGGTAGCAGGGTATGCAAAGCCAATAGGCAGCCTGAGTGGATGAGAGGTCTGCAAGTTTTCCGTAAAGCAGCGGGATAAGCGCTCCTCCGGCAATTGCCATAATAAGCATTGCCGAGCCGGTTTTTGTGAATTTTCCAAGGCTGTTAAGAGCAAGAGGCCACATTGCAGGCCAAACAAGTGAGTTGGCAAATCCCATAAGGGCAACGAACAAAACCGTAACAGGCAGTACCAGTTCAAGAGGTTTGAAAGTAAGCAGGTCAATAAATGGCATGGTGATGACTTTATCTGCAGGTGTTAACAATGCTCCGATTGAGAAAATCACACCGAGAATTGCGCATATTTTAAGGGCATTGCCCTGTTTCAGGTATTTTGGGATCAGGGCGATTCCGAGCAGATAGCCAAGGATCATAAATACCATTGTCAGCGAGGTGAAGTATTTTGCCGAATCCATTGAAATCCCAAGCGACTGCCCATACCTTATTATTGTGTCGCCGGCGATTACCTCGACCCCCACATAGAAAAACAGAGTGACAACACCCAGTATGAGGTGGGGAAACTGCCAGATGTTTGTTTTTTTCTCGTTGGCCACACCTACTGCTTCATCTTCTGCATCTGTGTCCACATCGGGAAGATGTACAAATTTGATAAGAAGGCCGAGCAGAACAAGTACCACTGCCATAATGATATAAGGCACAATAACACCTTTTGCCATTTCATCCAGAAGAAGGGCCCGTGATGAAGAGTCAACAGCCTGAGCTAGTTTTTCTTCGAGAATATGTGAATCTTTAAGAAGAATGCTGGCAAGAATGATCGGGGCAATTACACCGGCAAACTTGTTTGCGATTCCCATGATGCTTATGCGTTTAGCGGCGCTCTCACGGGGACCGATAATTGTGACGTAGGGGTTGACAGCAGTCTGAAGAAGCGCCAGTCCGGTTCCCTGAATAAACAGACCGGTAAGGAACAGACCGTAAGTTCTTGTAAGAGCAGCAGGGATGAAAACAAGAGCTCCCAGAGCCATAATCCACAAGCCTACAGACATTCCCATCTTAAAGCCGGTCTTTTTAAGAATGAGGCTTGACGGGAGCGCCATCACGAAATATGAAATATAAAAGGCAGCCGTTACAAAGTAGGCCTGGAAATTAGATAATTCGCAGGCTGTTTTTAAAAATGGGATAAGTACACCGTTAAGCCAGGTAACAAATCCGAAGATAAAGAAGAAAAGACCGATTATGGAAATCGCAAATACATAATCTTTCCTGCTGATGTCGCTTGAAGAGTTGCTTGTAGACATAATTATGGATTTAGGTTAGGTTTTTTTGAGAATAGTCAAAACTAATCTTTTTTACTTTCGTTGCAAAGCAAAATCACTTTTGGATGGAGCCACGGCTCGATTTTTCCCTGGATTTTACTCCAAGATAGCCTCCGTGATGCCTGAGAGAATAATCTTCCGGGGTAAATCCGATTTTCTCCATCATCAATACCACAAGGGCATCGCCAATTGCAGTGAATACTGTTGTAGAAGTTGTGGGAGTAAGGCCGAGGGGGCAGACTTCCGCCGGAGACCCCGTTGTTATGAAGTGATCGGCTTTGACTGCCAGCGGGCTGTTTGCATTCCCGGTTATAACCACTACCGGCAATCCCGGAAAAAGATTTTCCTTAAGATCTATAAGCTCAAGTATTTCCCTGGTTTTGCCTGAATTTGAAATTGCAAGTAAAATATCGTTTTCCTGCAATATTCCAAGATCGCCATGCTGGGCTTCACTGGGATGAAGGAAAACAGCAGGTGTGCCGGTTGAACTGAATGTAGTTGCAATGTTATTGGCTATCTGCCCCGCTTTGCCCATCCCGCTGGTTATCAGTTTGCCCTTCAGTTCATGGACCTGCCGGTAAATTATATTGGTAATGTTCTCATATGCATCGGTTATCGGAATTTCCTTTATTGCTGAGGCCTCCCTGTCAAATATCTCCGCTACTTTCTCCTTCATTTTTGTAAGAATTACGCCCAAAAATACAAAAAAAACACCGTTTCAAGATTCCTGAAAAGCTTTGAAAGAATAACCGGAATATTGTTAAAAGAAATTCTATTTTTGTAAAGGAACCCGATTATTAACCTGACGTCCATGCTCCAATGACCAGTACGGAAGCATCTTCTGAAAGCTCCGGAATCCGGGGATCTAAGCCTTATGTTATTGCAACAGCTTTTTTTGCCCTGCTTGCAATTGTGGGTTTCGCACTTTACGGCCTTCCTTTTTTTTATGATTTTTTTGTAAAGGAATTCGGATGGTCACGTACGGTTGTAACATCGGGAAATGCTGTCGGGAAGCTTATTATAGCACCTCTCTTTGGTTTTATTGCAGGATGGCTTATTGACCGCTACGGACCAAGGAAACTTATGCTTGCCGGTTCCGTGCTTGCAGGTTCAGCTCTCATAGGCCTGAGCATGATGGACAGCCTGGGTATGTTTTACTTTTTTTATATCCTGAATGCACTTGGTTATGTTTTTGGAGGTCCGCTTCCCTGTCAGGTGCTGGTTTCAAGGTGGTTTGACAGGAACAGGGGAAAAGCAATGGGAATTGCATATCTTGGAATAGGCACCGGAGGCGCTATCGTGCCGCTTATCTCGACAACACTTGAAAGGAATCTTGGATGGCATCTTGCACTGACCATGATAGGCGTTCTTGTCATTCTCTTCTCATTTCCAATGGCATTCTTTTTAAAGGAACCTGGAGGAAAGGTTGTTGTCGCAGCCCGGAAGGAACCCGAAATTCCTGTTACGGGTATTCTTAAGAACAGGAATTTCTATCTGCTTGCCATAGGAAGTATGTGTTCCATTGGAGCGGTGGGAGGGGTCAACCAGCATCTGAAGCTATATCTAAGGGATCAGGATTTTTCACAGTCCCATTCCGCATCCGTAATGTCTCTTGTATTGCTGTCGAGCCTGGCTGGAAGGGTAATTATGGGATGGCTTGCCGACATCCTCCCCAGAAAATACGTTATGATTCTTATTTACATAATAGTAGGAGCATCAATACCCTTGCTTCTCATGCCTGATTTTCCGGGAAGGCTCTATATTTTTGCAGTCATTTTCGGGATAGGTCTTGGGGGCGATTACATGATAATTCCACTTATGGCCGGCGATCTGTTCGGCGTCAAAATGCTGGGCAGGGTTATGGGCATCATCCTGGTTGCTGACGGGATTGCGGAATCTCTCGCTCCAATGATGGTAGGCGCTTTGTATAACGACGCTCTCAAAAGCTACACCTTTGGATTTACTGTGCTTATATGCATTGCGCTTACAGGTGCGCTTATAGTATCATTTCTTCCCCGTTCTGCCGGTATTGATCAAAATATGGAAAAGCAAAAAAACCAATAATAATTGATGCAATGAAAAAGTTACTTTCCGGATTGTTTATTTCGGTCTGCCTTATGGCATTCAGCAGCCTGTTTGCCCAGATGCCCGAGCAGATGATAAAAATTATTGTTTCACCCGATCATGATGACTGGCAGTACAGGACCGGAGAAAAGGCTGACTTCACCGTGCAGGTATTCTTTCATCAGAATCCTCTCAAAGGGGTGAAAGCTTATTATGAGATCGGACCGGAGAAGATGGATCCTGTTAAAAAGGATTCTGTCGTCCTGAACGGAAAGCCCCTGACGCTTGATGGAGGGACAATGTCGACACCTGGTTTTCTAAGGTGCATTGTAACTGTTGACTATGAGGGAAGAAGATACAGAGGACTTGCCACTGCAGGTTTCAGTCCTGAAACCATCAAACCCACAGTTAAGTATCCTGAGGATTTCAGGGCATTCTGGGAATCAGCAAAGGAGGAACTTGAGAAAGTTCCCATGAATCCCCGGATGACACTTATGCCTGAAAGGTGCACGGAAAACACAAGTGTGTATCACGTCAGCCTTCAAAACATTGGCAACTCGAGGATATACGGGATTCTGTCCATTCCCAGGAAGGAAGGAAAATATCCTGCTGTCCTTGAAGTTCCGGGAGCAGGAGTCAGAGGATATTCCCCTGATCTGAACCTTGCAGAACGCGGAGTTATCACCTTCGTGATAGGTATTCACGGGATTCCTGTCAATCTTGATCCTGGTGTTTATTTTGATCTTGGCAGCGGAGGTCTGAGGGAATACTGGACGAACAATATGGACAACCGCGACAGGTATTACTATAAACGGGTATATCTGGGTTGTGTCAGGGCAAATGATTTTTTAGTATCTCTTCCACAGTATGACGGATCAGGTCTGGCTGTAACCGGGGGGAGCCAGGGTGGGGCGCTGTCGATAATCACCGCTTCTCTGGATCAGAGGGTGAAATACCTTGCTTCATTTTATCCTGCACTCTGTGATGTGACCGGGTATCTGTCGGGAAGGGCAGGAGGATGGCCGCATTTCTTCGACAGGAACAATGTGAAGTTTCATAATCTGAAAGAGAAACTCGAAACTATTCCTTATTATGATGTTGTCAATTTTGCCAGGGAAATAAAGGCGACAGGGAATTACTCATGGGGATTTAACGATGAAACCTGTCCTCCGACTTCAATGTATGCCGCATATAATGTGATAAACGCTCCCAAAAGCCTGCATCTTGCACTTGAAACCGGGCACTGGACATTCCAGGAACAGAATATCCTTATGCAAAACTGGCTGGTTGAAATGCTGAAAAAATAGGTTCCGGCTAAAATGCAAAAAGCGCCTGATTGGGCGCTTTTTTTGTGATCCCGACAGGATTCAAACCTGTAACCTTCTGATCCGTAGTCAGATGCTCTATTCAGTTAAGCTACGGGACCTGATTAGCAATTTCAGGTTGCAAATATAATAATTTTTTCTCCCTCTGTTATTGCTTACATTTATTTGTCGTAAAATGTAAAATATTTTATGTCAGATATCGTTGGAAATCATTAGAAACCTTACAGAAAAATGAAAAAAGCTACATCCATAATACTGAAATCCCTTCTCGGTTTTGTACTTCTTATCCTGATACTACTTTTTACTGTTCCTCTGGTTTTCAGGGACAAAATAAAGGAGAAGGTTGAAAGCGTTGTAAATGAATCAGTCAATGCCAGGATAAGTTTCGGAGAATACAAGCTTGGGTTTTTCAAAGACTTTCCCAACCTGACCTTTTCGTTAAATGACCTGTCGGTGTCCGGGACTGGCAGGTTTGAAGGCGACACTCTGGCAAGTGCAAAATCAATCAATATGGTCTTTAACCTTAAGAGTCTTTTCGGCAAGCAGGGCTATGAGCTAAAGTCCCTCTCGATTGACCGGGCCGGGATCAGTACTCTGGTACTGGATGACGGAAGCGCTAACTGGGATATTATGAAGGAGACCGGGGAAAGTGAAACTGAAGATGACTCATCTTCAGATATGAAAATACTTCTTAAGGAAGTAAAAGTGCTTAACAGTTCATTCTCATATATCGACAGGGAGTCGAATATTGCGGTATGGCTGGGAGGCATGAACGCCGGACTTAGCGGGGATCTTGCCGGAAGCGTCACTGACCTTGCCATCACCCTCAGGTCTGACGATTTTAGTTTTTCCATGGACGACATGAACTATATCAGCCGGGCCAGGGCAAATGCAGTCGTAAATGTCATTGCTGATCTCGACAGCATGATTTTCCGCCTGAGCGATAATTCTGTTTCTGTTAATGATCTCATTTTGAAACTGGCAGGGACTGTCATTATGCCTGAGGATGACATTGAAACCGACCTTACATTCAGGGCGGATGAGACCTCGTTCAAGTCGCTCATCTCGCTGATCCCGGCTTTTTATATGAAGGATTTTCAGGATCTCAGGGCTGATGGCACATTTAGTCTGTCCGGATCGGCAAAAGGGATTTACAGCAGCGCCGACAGCACCATGCCTGATATTTCACTCGATCTGAATGTAAAAGACGGCCTGATAAGTTACCCGGCCCTGCCGGAGCAGATAAGGAGAATAAATGTGGAGTCGGCAATATTTGTTGACGGAAAGGATATGGATAAGACAAGGGTGGATGTAAGCGGATTTCACTTCGAGCTCGCAGGAAATCCTTTCGACCTGAGGTTTTATCTCAGGACACCCATAAGCGATCCCGATATCGACGGTTCGGCCAGGGGGAAGATAGATCTCACAGCTCTTTCAAAGGCTGTTCCGA
>JAKLIJ010000056.1 GCA_022709665.1 Bacteroidota bacterium | reverse complement strand
GACTCATGTCTCCAATCTCATCGAGGAAAAGAGTACCGCCGCTGGCCTGCTCAAACTTGCCTATTCTTTGTTTTATTGCTGAGGTAAATGATCCTTTTTCGTGACCGAAAAGTTCACTCTCGATAAGCTCTGAGGGAATTGCCGCACAGTTGACCTCGACGAAAGGCGCTTTCGCCCTGCTGCTCTTTTCGTGGATCTGGTGGGCAACAAGCTCCTTCCCCGTCCCGTTTGAACCTGTTATAAGTACCCTTGCCTCTGTGGGAGCTACACGGTCGATCATCTCCTTAACCCTTTTTATGGGATCAGATTCACCCACTATCTCGTACATCTTGCTTACCTTATTCTTTAGCACCTGAGTCTGGGTGATCAGTGTCGACTTGTCCGTGGCATTCCTTATTGTAATAAGAAGCCTGTTGAGGTCAAGCGGCTTTTCGAGAAAATCGTAGGCCCCCTTTTTGATGGCATCAACTGCCGTATCAATATTTCCATGACCGGAGATCATAACCACAGGAACGTCGGATGAGGCCTCAGATATCTTCTGAAGCACCTCTATCCCGTCCATCTTTGCCATCTTGATGTCGCACAGTACAATATCGTATGAATTGTTTCCAAACATCTCAAGACCCGACGGGCCGTCCTCGGCAAGGTCAACCTCATGCTTTTCATATTCCAGAACCTCCTTCAGGGTGTTCCTTATAGCCCTTTCATCATCAATAACAAGGATCCTTGACATATCTTGAATTATTTTTTTTATTCGATCATACTGATCAATATCTGCCCGGGAAAACCAGTTTTGCTCCGTCAGACTGACGATTGCCTAACCAGAGTACCTGAGCCATTTCCACATTTCCTTCCACGATGTTTTCTTCCCATACATCAGGATGCCTGTACGGTAGATCTTGGCTGCCATCCAGACAAAAGCAATGAAGGTAACAACCATCAGTGCCATGGAAAGGATAATCTGCCAGGCCGGAACTCCGAACGGGATCCTGGCTATCATAACAATAGGGGAGGTGAGGGGGATAATGGAGCACCAGAACGACAATGAGCTTTCCGGATTCTGCATGGTGCCCATCGCTACCATAAGCGCCAGGATGATGGGTATGGTCACCGGAAGCATGAATTGCTGTGTCTCCGTTTCATTGTCAACCGCCGATCCTATTGCGGCAAAAACTGATGCATACAGAAGGTAGCCTGTGATGAAATAGAAAATGAATGAGAATATTATCAGCCCCCAGGGCTGGTTCATTGCGCTTTCGAACATTCTGCTGAACTCGGAAAGCTGCGGATTTGCCTGTTCGATCTGCTGTTGTGCAGTTGCCGGCTGATCTTCATCCATCAGGTTCTGTGGAACAGTCTGGGCGATCTCAGTGATCTTCCTGTCTTTAAATACGGTTGATTTCACTACTCCAACAATGGCAACAGTAAGCAGGATCCATATCAGGAACTGGGTCAGTCCCACGAGAGCAATGCCAATAATTTTACCCATCATAAGCTGAACAGGCTTGACCGATGATACTATCACCTCCACCACGCGGCTGGTCTTTTCTTCAATAACTCCCCTCATCACCTGTGAACCAAACATGAAAACAAGCATGTACATCAGAAAACCTCCGATGTAAGCAAGAGCCATGGCAATTCCGGTACTCGTGTCCTTGATCTGCCCCGAATCGTCGATCTTCTGAGTCTGGATGGAAACATTGCTTTCCACGTTCTTCATTATCTCATCAAGGTTCTCAATATTATAAGCCATAAGCTTTTGCTTCTCTATCTCCTTTTCCAGAGAGTTTTCCATGTATTGAAGATCAGCTATCGGAGGCTGTTTTTTTGAAATAAGCTGAATAGCATTTGGAGTGTTCACCAGTTCTGAAGAAATGTAAAGTATGCCGTAATACCCGGCTTCCTCGAATGTCTTCTTTAGATCATTTACATTTACATCATCGAGATAAACGAACTCGAGTGTTTTTGTGTTTTTAAGAGACCCCCTGAACAGATCGGTATTCTCCTCGATCACTGCGATCTTTTTGTAATCCATCTCCTGGGAGGACATCAGAATTGTCGGGACTACTATCAGTGCGGCCATGAGAATGGGGGCAAGGATGGTCATTATTATAAATGACTTCTTGCTGACCCTGGTTAAGTATTCCCTGTTTATTATTGTTGAAATCTTGTTCATGGTAAAAGGGTTAAATCATTAAGCTGTTGGTTGACGGTTAATTGCGGGTTTCTACTACTCTTATGAAGATATCATTCATCGAAGGAAGAGCAGGATTGAAGGATATAACATTCCCGCATCTGACTGCCTCTGTAAGAATCTGGTTTGTGTTACGTTCATGTCCGGCCTTGAATCTGATAGTGCTCCTGTTGTTTTCAAACTGCCTGTCAAGAACATTAATGTCACCGTTTCCGTTAATTGTGACATCCCCGTCGAACACTATCTCATATTCATCACCTGCCCATTGCATCCTGATATCATCAACCCTCCCCTCAAGAATGGTCTTTGCCTTGTTGATCAACGCTATGTTGTCGCAAAGTTCCTCAACCGATCCCATATTGTGTGTCGATAGAATGACAGTAGCGCCTTTTTCCCTCAGAAAGAGGATCTCATTCTTTATTACATTTGTGTTTACCGGGTCGAAGCCTGAAAACGGTTCATCCAAAATAAGCAGTTTGGGTTCATGAAGGATTGTGGTAACGAACTGTACTTTTTGCTGCATCCCTTTCGAAAGCTCCTCGACTTTCTTCCCCCACCAGTCGATCATATCGAGTTTACGGAACCAGTATTTAAGGCGTCTCATGGCTTCCGCCTTCGATAAACCCTTCAGCTGGGCGAAATACAGAGCCTGTTCCCCGACTTTCATCTTTTTATACAAACCTCTTTCTTCAGGAAGATAACCTATCGACATTACATCCTCCGGCATTAATTTCCGCCCGTTAAGGAAAAGCTCTCCCGAATCGGGCCCGGTGATCTGATTGATTATCCTGATAAGTGTGGTTTTGCCTGCTCCGTTGGGTCCCAGCAATCCGAAGATGGATTGTTCGGGAACGGAGATGCTTACATTGTTCAAAGCATAAAGTGAACCGAACTGCTTTGTTACGTTTCTTGCTTCAAAAAGTGCCATCTTTCTATGGTGTATGGATAAAAAATAGATGTAAATATAGAAAACTCTCAGAAATTGGAGCAGTTTCAGATGTATGCATCTGAATTATCTTTACATCACTTTGTGAAAAACTGCCTGGCGGCGGGAGGAATGATGACGTTCCCTTCGGGCGACCTGAGAAAGGAAGGTCAGTGGCTGCTATTGAAAATAGCCTCTCATTCTTTCAAAGAATCCCTTGTCATCCTTGTCGGGCTTCGGAAAGAAAGATTCGCTGTCCTTAAGCTTTTCGATGATTTTTGACTCTTCCTTTGTTAAATTTTTCGGGATCCAGACGTTGACATTTACAAGAAGGTCTCCTCTTCCGTAACCATTTACTTCGGGCAGACCCTTTCCTCTCAACCTCAGTATTTTTCCTGGCTGGGTTCCCGGTTCAATTCTGATTTTTACCCTGCTGTCGACAGTGGGCACTTCCACCTGAGTACCCAGTATTGAGTCGGGTATACTGATAAAAAGATTGAAAATAAGATCGTTCCCTTCCCTGATCAGTTCGGGGTGCTCTTCCTCGTCGATCACAACAATAAGATCTCCGTTTATGCCTCCGCGCCTTGCCGCATTACCCTTACCCTCTACATTCATCTGCATCCCTTTGGCAACTCCGGCAGGAATATTGATCTTTATTATTTCTTCATCCTGTACTATTCCCTCACCGTAACAGGATGGACACTTTTTGGTAATCGTTTTTCCTTCTCCGTTACATGTGGGGCATACCGAGGTGGTTTGCATCTGACCGAGAAGTGTATTGGCAATACGGGTTACATGCCCCGATCCGCGGCAGGTGGAGCATGTGGTCATACTGTTGGAATCGGCTGCACCCGTACCGTTGCAACTGTTGCAACTCACGTATTTGCTGACCTTTATCTTCTTTTCTGTTCCTGCCGATATTTCCTGGAGATCGAGTTTCACCTTCACCCGTAAATTGGTTCCTTTGCTTACCCTTCTTCCACCGCTTCTTCGTGATCCCCCGAAACCTGCAAATCCGCCAAAAGCATCACCGAAAATATCCCCGAATGAAGAAAAGATATCCTCCATCGTCATCCCGCCTGCTCCTCCGAAACCGTTGCCGGCTCCTCCTACTCCGGCATGGCCGTAGCGATCGTATCTTGCACGCTTTTCATCGTTGCTGAGAATTTCATACGCCGAAGCGGCTTCCTTGAATTTTTCCTCGGCTGCCTTGTCGCCGGGATTCTTGTCGGGATGATATTTCAATGCCTGCTTGCGGTATGCTTTCTTAATTTCCTCCTTAGTAGCCTCTTTCGACACACCAAGCACTTCATAATAATCTCTTTTTTCCATCCCAAACGTTTATTTTGTTTCCTGGCAGGCAGGAATCATAAAAGCAATCCTGTTTTATTCTCCAACAACTACCTTTGAATGTCTCAGTACCTTGTCCTTAAGATAATAGCCCTTAAGCAGTACTTCAACAACCTTACCCTTTTTTTCTTCTTCCTGAACCACAATCTTGGCGGCGGCATCGTGGATATCAAAATTAAATGCTTCATTGAGCGATGCTATCTCACTTACACCCTGGCGCTTCAGGTAATCCATCAGTTTATTGTATATAAGTTCAATGCCGTCCTTTATCATCTGTGCCTCAGGAACTGATTCCATGTGTTTCAGAGCCCTGTCGAAATCGTCGATAAGGGGAAGCAGGTCTTTCAGTATCTCCTCTCCGGCATATTTGGTGATATCCATTTTTTCTTTCAGAGTACGCTTTCTGTAATTATCAAATTCAGCTGACAGCCTCAGATACCGGTCCTGCATCTCTGCCAGTTTTTCCAGCAAAACCCTTTCCTCATCTTTCCTTTTGTCAGCTTCTTCCCTGGCTGCACTTTCCGGTTCAGGCCTGCCTTCCTGCGGCTCTTTATCTGTACCTGGTCCTGCAGAGTCTGAGACCTTCGCTTCCTGAACCGATGTATTGTCTTTGTTTTCAGATGTTTCAATGTCGCCGGCTTCTTTATCCCCGCCAGCCTGGAAAATCTTTTTCTTGACCATTACAAATTAAATTTTCTGAGTTATACCTCATGTCAGCAAATTATTTGCCAAGACCCCTTGTTTGACAATTTGACAGTAAACTGCAGGTCGAAATTGCTGATGAACGAAGATCCGGAACTTATATTAAAGGCAAACCTCTGGCAGGGAGGATCAGATCCTCACAATTGATGCACCCAGGGCATTGAGGCGGACATCTATCTGCTGGTAGCCCCGGTCGATCTGCTCGATATTGTGGATAACGCTTTTGCCTTCAGCCGATAATGCTGCTATAAGAAGGGCAACTCCTGCCCTGATATCGGGCGACGACATGGTGGTTCCTCTCAGCCTTATCATTTTGTCGAGACCTATAACCGTTGCTCTGTGAGGGTCGCAAAGAATTATCTGAGCTCCCATGTCTATTAGCTTGTCTACAAAGAATAAGCGGCTTTCAAACATCTTCTGGTGTATCAGCACAGCGCCTTTAGCCTGTGTGGCTGTCACAAGGAAGACACTGAGAAGATCGGGAGTGAGCCCGGGCCAGATGGCATCGGAAATGGTCATTATCGAACCGTCGATAAAGGTCTCGATCTCATAATGGTCGTGCCTGGGGATGTGTATGTCATCGGAAATCCTCTCAATCTGTATTCCCAGACGCCGGAAAGAATCGGGTATTATTCCGAGATTTTCGTATGAAACATCCTTGATGGTGATCTCCGATCCTGTCATGGCAGCCAGACCAATGAAGGAACCTATCTCGATCATGTCGGGAAGTATGGAATGACGGCAACCTCCAAGACCTGTGGTCCCGTCAATATGAAGAAGATTGGAACCTGTACCTTCTATCCTTGCACCCATCGAGACCAGCATCCTGCACAGCTGCTGAATGTATGGCTCACATGCTGCATTATAGATGGTGGTCCTGCCCCTGGCCAGGACTGCTGCCATTATTATGTTTGCAGTACCGGTTACCGAAGCCTCGTCAAGATGTATGTAGCATCCCGTAAGAGAAGCAGCTTCCACCCTGTAAAACGGATCATCGGTATCGAATTCAAATGAGGCTCCGAGTTTCATGAACCCTGTAAAATGCGTGTCAACCCGCCTGCGGCCTATCTTGTCGCCGCCTGGTTTCGGTATGAATGCACGCCCGAAACGGGCCAGAAGAGGTCCCACTATCATTATCGAACCCCTGATACTCGCACTCTGTGCCCTGAATTGAGGTGTCTGGAGATAATCGAGGTCAATGTCTATAGCTTCAAAACTCATTGATGATCCCGATTCCCTCGATATCTTAACCCCGAGACAGCTTATCAGCTCTATCAGCTTGTACACATCGCTGATATCGGGGATATTTGAAATTGTAACTTTTTCCGGAGTGAGAAGAGTGGCACATATTACCTGCAGGGCTTCATTCTTTGCCCCCTGGGGAATGATCTCACCCCTGAGCGGTCTGCCTCCTTCTACAATAAAACTGCCCATTAATGGCGGTTGTGGATTTTCTTCTTGTTGAAAGGCTTGTTTGGCCTGTTCCCCTGAGGCTTACCCTGCTGCGGCTTCTTCTTTACAGGGGGGATGAGTTCTTTGACTTCCAGTATCCTGATGCCTTCGGTAATTTTAAGCCTGCCGCGCGAAAGAAATTTTAAATCGTTGATGATCACCTCATCACTTACCTGGCTGCGGTTCCAGGTAATATACGATTTCTTCATCTGGTTAACAATAAGGTTGGTGAGGTATTCCTTATCCTTGCCTTCCTCCATCTCAATGGCAGCATCTATCATCAGCTCTATGATCCTTCCATAGTGAAGAAAACGTATGTCACCCTGGCGGTAGGGGACCTGCCTGGGCCTTTCAATGAATTTCTCCCGCTCCGGCGTAGGAAAAGGTGAATCTATGGAGAGATTGAAGTCGGCAATTATGGAAAGATGATCCCATAACTTGTGCTTGAAGTCGCCTATATCACGTATCTGGGGATTCAGATTCCCCATAATCTGAATTATAGTCTTTGCTGCACGGTTCCGCTCCTCCCTGTCTTCAATGGTCTTGATGTGATCAACCATCTTCTGAACATTCCTTCCATACTCTGGCAGGGCCATCCTTTTCCGTTGTGTGTTGTAATCGTAAGTCATCAGGGATCTCAGTTTTTGCAAAGCTAATAAAATATATAAAAAGTCAGTTTATTTATGGATTGTGTTTTGCTTTTCCCCTTTCCCGTCTACAGTCCCAGAAACTGTATGGCTACTCCCGACAGCAATATCATCGCACCGGCGATAACATTGGTGTATCTTTCAACAGGTTTGAGATTTATTTTACTGAAACCCAGCTTGAAGGCAAGGACAACTCCCATCATGGTCGCGATTGTGACTATCGAAAACAGAAGTGCAACAACAACAGTGCCGTGTATGTTGTTCTCAGCCGCCGGGTACATCAGAACCGGGATAAGAGGTTCGCAGGGGCCGAACACGAAAATGAGGAAAAGGATCCAGGGTGTCGTCCTTGCTGTTGCAGAATCATGTACATGAGCGTGTCCCGAAAAGTGGTTGTGTTCATGAACATGGCTCCCTGTTCCCGGGTGAAAGTGTGGGTGTGAATGCTTCTGCCGGCGGTACAGATTCCTTATACTGATTATCATGTAGACAAGTCCGAATGCAATAAAAAGCCAGCCTGCAATATTCCCCCTGAACGATTCGACCGATACCAGACGGTTAACAGATATTCCTATGGCAATTCCTATAAATCCTATAACAACGGAGCTGAGTACGTGTCCCAGACCGCACAGAAAAGTGATCAGCATGGTTTTACGGAGAGTCCATTTTCTTGCTTCACTGAGAACTATGAATGGAAGGTAATGATCGGGCCCGAGTATGGTATGAATGAAACCCAGCGATACCGCTGTTGCCGATAAGAGTGCAATGGAGTTTTCCATAAAAACTTCTTGTATGATTTTCCGGAATCCCTTCTTACCTGCAATGATATGAATTAATTCAATAAATCCATCCCTCACCGGAGTAAATAATCTCCTGAATTCCGGTGTTCCTTTTATTCATCAGCCTTCTGGAATTATTTATGAAAAGCTTCATTTTCTGATAATCAGAAGGTTTTGTAAAATGTTCCGGCCTGTTTTCGAACACTGAACAGGGGAGTATGTAAAACTTCCTTCTGCCATCCTCAACCGTTGTATGTACCCAGGTAAGATAATAACCCGCCCGCGAAAATGATGCTGTGCTGTCGGTTTTTTCAAGTTCTATCCTCACCATCGCTCCTCCGTCCCTTCTTATGGTTCGCTGGTTAGAGACAAAGTTTCCAAGGGAATAGGCAACCAGCCGGTCCTTATGACATGAATCAGCTAAGGTCCATTCCATCTGCTGAAGCACATGAGGATGGGAACCTATTACCAGACTGGCTCCCTTGCTGAAGAAGAAGCGGGCGAGTCTTTTTTGTTCCGCAGACGGAAGAGTATCGTATTCGATACCCCAGTGAACAATAGGAATTATAACATCGGCTTTAAGCGCCATGGCTTTTTCAATGTCGGCGTTTATCAACGTTGTGTCAAGCATGTTCACTATGGTGGGCGCGGGCACTTTGAGCCCGTTTGTACCGTAGGTGTAATTCAGAATGGCGACAGAGATACCGTTCTTTTCAACTATCAGCGGACTGAGTGTGTCTCTTGCTGTCGAATCGGCAAAGGTTCCGGTATGGATGATATCCAGGCTGTCGAGCCGCTGTATGGTGCTTAGTATCCCTTTCCTGCCCCTGTCGACAGAGTGATTGTTGGCTGTTACCAGAACATCCATCCCGGCATCCCTGCAGGCAGCCGCAAGCGAAGCCGGAGAACTGAAAGCCGGATATCCCTTGTAGGGAGGCCCGCCGAGAGTTACTTCCAGGTTGGCCACAGCTATATCAGCTTCCGATATCTCATTTCTCACATACCTGAAAACATCGTTGTATTCGTATGCACCTGTTTCCGGATTGAGGGCTGAAGCTATTTGCTCGTCATGTCCCATAATGTCGCCTATGAAAAGCAGTGAAAGCTTTTTTACACTGACGCTGTCTCCCTGGGCTGAAAGAAACATGTTAGCAGGTAGAATGCAGATAATGAGCATTATTTTTCTTAACATAAAATATTCCTGTTTAAAGAATTCATAAATTTAAGAATTATTAATTTTGCCGGCCTTTATGGCATGATCCAAAAACTTATTCTTATTCTATGAATAGCTCGGGTAAGCACCCGGATATTAAAAAACTCTCACTTCTGGGAGTTATTGTAACAATGGGGATCGTGTTCGGCGATCTGGGTACAAGTCCGCTGTATACGATGAGGGCAATCCTGATCGGCGGCAGGGAAAACTTTTCAGAATTACTGATTTATGGCTCCCTGTCGTGCATCTTCTGGACACTCACTCTTTCAACAACGGTAAAATACATCCTGATAACCCTCAAGGCTGACAATAATGGAGAAGGAGGGATCTTTGCCCTATTTGCACTGTTGAGGAAGAAGTCATCCTGGGCAGCCATCCTTACCATGATCGGCGGAGCAGCGCTTCTTGCCGACGGGGTCATCACTCCTTCCATAACTGTCACTTCGGCTGTCGAGGGCTTGCAGATGGTCAACAGTGACATCCCTGTTGTCCCCATTGTGATAGTTATTCTTGCAGCCCTTTTCTTCATTCAGCAGTTCGGGACAAATTTCGTGGGGTCTTCGTTCGGCCCGATCATGCTGATCTGGTTTTTCATGCTGGGAGCGCTCGGAGTCGCCCAGCTTGCACGTCATCCTTTCATTCTTGAGGCAGTCAACCCTGTTTATGCATACAGGTTTCTGTCGGAGTACCCCGGGGGTTTCATACTCCTGGGAGCTGTATTTCTGGCTGCAACTGGAGCCGAAGCCCTCTATGCCGATCTCGGCCACTGCGGAAGGGCTAACATCAGGGTGTCGTGGATCTATGTAAAAATATGTCTCGTGCTTAATTACTTTGGGCAGGGAGCCTGGTTGTTATTGAATTACAATCCGGGAACAGATGTCAATCCTTTCTTCGAAATAATGCCTCATTGGCTCCTTCTGCCCGGGATCCTCGTGGCTACAGTGGCAGCCATTATCGCGAGCCAGGCTATAATAAGCGGATCATTTACACAGATAAGCGAGGCCATTTCATTGAATTTCTGGCCAAAACTCAACGTGTTGAATCCGACCAGCATAAAAGGACAGGTTTATCTGCCGGTAGTGAACTGGTTCCTCTGGATTGCCAGCTCAGTAGTGGTGATTGCATTCAAAAAATCGGACAACATGAGCGCCGCCTATGGTTTGGCTATTAACATTACGCTGATAATAACCACTCTGCTTCTGGCTTATTATTTGTTTCAGAAAGGGACTAATCACAGGCTGATACTGTTCTTTGTAATGTTTTACCTGACAATCGAGGTCGGCTTTCTTGTCGCCAATCTTCACAAGTTTGCCAACGGAGGATGGTTTGCCTTTCTTATTGCATCACTTTTCTTTGTGATAATGTATGGATGGTATTTCGGGAGAAAGCTGAAAAACAGGTATGTTACCTTTACCAACCTTAACAAATATACAGATATGTTCAGGGATCTGGCAATGGATGAATCGGTTCCAAAAACAGCTACTAACCTTGTCTATATCATAAAGGCTAACAGGATCGACCAGGTGGAATCAAAAGTGATCCATTCCATTTTCCTTAAACAGCCCAAAAGGGCGGATACATACTGGCTGCTACACGTTGACAAAATAGATGAACCCGACAGGATGGATTACAGGGTAACCCATATCATCCCGGGGATACTTATCAGGATTGACTTTCATATCGGTTTCAAGGTGGAACCCAAAATCAATCTGTATTTCAGGGAAGTTCTTGAAGATCTCATTGAATCGGGGGAGATAAAGCTTGAAAGCAGTTATGATTCCCTCAAGAAGCACCAGATCCCGGCCGATTTCAGGTTTATCCTGATCGACAGAGTGATGCCGCGCGACTACAAGCTTTCAAACCTCGATACCATGACTCTTACTCTTCACAGTTTTTCAAGGCTGATCTGCATTTCTGATGTCAGGGCTCTTCAGCTCGATTCAGCAAACACCATAGAGGAGAAAGTTCCCATTACTATCGATCAGCCTGTCGGGAGACGGATAAAAAGGATGGGTTCGCCTGACTAAACGATCGCAGCTTTTTATTTCTTCCTCAGGAGGCCGACAGCACAGAGATAGCCGCTCAGGATCGTCCCCGAGAAACCCCCGCCAAGCGTCCCCCATGCCGATGCAAAGTGAAGGTTGTCGAAAATCCCCTGGTATTTCACTGCCGGTCTCGACGGTACCTGGGCAAATCCATAGACAGCGCCTTCCGGATTCAGGGTATACCGTTTTACAGTAAGTGGAGTCCCTACCTCATAATAATCAATATGTTCTGAAATTCCCGGGATAAGCTTCTCAAGCCGTCTTATGAATATCTGTGCCGTTTCCTCTTTTTTCCTCCTGTAAGCATCTTTGGAAAGCAGCTCCCATTCACCCGGATAATCAATGCAGCATACTGCTCCGACACTTTTGCCTTCAGGCGCAAGTCCCGAATCGATCTGTCCGTAGTCGACAAAGGTGAAGCTTCGTTCTTCAAAACTGCTTCTGTTGTTCTTAAGGATATCTGACTGAGACTTTACCGAACTGTCAAAAACAAATGTCGAATAATAGCTGAAACCTAGATTTCTGAGTGGCTTTTTAAATCCGAAATAAGCAGTCAGCAAAGATGCTCCCGGCCTCTGACCATGAATGGCGTCAGTTATGACCGATGCCTCCTGCTCAGGCAGCAATTCCTTCAGACCGGGCATCGACATGTTGGCAATTATCTCATCTGCTGTGGCAGTCATCGTTTCTGATGCCGGGCCTGTCTTTTTTCTGAAAGTGACGCCGGAGAGGCGCCTGCCGTCAGCGACAAGACCAGTTGCCAGACGGTTCAACAGAACTTCCCCTCCATGCCCCCTGATATAATTTGCAAGATAATCCGATAGTTTCTGAGAACCTCCCCTTATAAAACTTCCGCCTCCCTTGTAGTAACTTCCCTGAGCGACCGAATAATAGGTTAGTGAAAGCGAATAGGGATCATCGTGAAAATAACCAAGGTTGCCCAGCAAGACAAGCTTGAGGTCTTCATCGGTGATTATTGAATCGAGGAATTCGCCAATGCTTTTTTCCTTTTCCTGTTCAGGTCCTGTCTGCTTTCTTTTGGGATTGAGAACCTGTTCAAAGTATGCCCGTATACCGTCGATCTCACCGGGGAATTCATTCTCCAGCACCCGGATTGCTGTTCCGGGATCATGGGGAATGGTCAGAGATCGTCTGCCATTGGTGAAATGATAAAACTCGGGAACCTTAATGAACTCAACATTTCCCGCAACTTCAAGATCACTGAAAACCCTCGATTTCATATCGGAAGGAGAGGGCCCGTTCATCTCGTGCAAACCCACTTCGAGGGTGTAGTCTCCACGGGTGAAAGTGGTGGCACAGCCGCCGGGCTTCGTGTGCTGCTCAATTACAAGTACTTTCTTCCCTTCTTTTGCAAGTTTTGCTCCCGCTGTCAGACCTCCAAGTCCCGCCCCGATGATTATTACGTCGTATTTCATTATATTCCGCTTTTTATGTCCGGAATGGGGTACCTTTTAAATTCCCTGGTCCGGTCGAAAAGGTAACGGTAAGTTATATAGTTCTTTACCGGAACACTGCCCACTGAGATAAAGATCTTCCTCATTTTCGGATTGAAATCCCCTACCCATGAAAATTCAATTTCAGTGTAATGAGGTTTTTTGTCAAATACTTTCCTGAGGTTCAGGATGAAAGCCGATTCTATCCCGAGCCCCTGGTACCTGGGTACAACTCCCATCAGAACACCCCTGGCCCGGGTTATGGTCTTGCGTTGTTTATGGTACAGGAACTTTATGATCCCCGGAAGGTTAAGTTTCCCGTTCAGGTGTTTGAGTATCTGGTTGAAATCAGGAAACATCAGGTAGATACCGATCGGTTCGCCATTGAAGTATGCCAGCCAGATAAACTCCTCCTCCATGATGGGCCTGGCCTTTTTCAGAACGCCTTTTATATATTCAACCTCTAATGGTTCGAAATTTACCCTGAAGGTGGGCCAGGTCTCATTGAACACTTTGGCAAAATCACTTGAATACTTATCCTCTTCTTTCCATGTGAAGTGCCTGAATTCATATCCGGGTTTTGCTGCAACCCAACCTGCAATTTTCATGAATCGTTCCGGAAGAGGTTTGGTTATGTCGAGGTGAAAACCCTCCATGTTGTAGAAGGTCCGGAATCCGTATGATTCGAACAGTTCACGATAATATGGCGGATTATAGACAATGTCGAACGACGGATGGGTAAAACCATTGACGAGCAATCCCCAGTATTTGTCATTTTCTCCGAAGTTAACGGGACCATCCATTGCCTCCATCCCTTTTGATTTAAGCCATTCCCGGGCAGTGTCAAAAAGAAGGAAAGCCGAATCCCTGTCGTTGATACATTCGAAAAAACCTATGCCTCCCGTGGGCTGATCCCATGAATCGCACAGTAAGGTGTCGTAAAAGGC
>JAKLIJ010000055.1 GCA_022709665.1 Bacteroidota bacterium | reverse complement strand
ATCGCCCGCATTTACGGACTGTCGAATGCAGAGTCGAACGAGCTTATCGAGTTCGAGAATGGCATTGAGGCGATTGTGTTAAACCTTGAAGAGGACAATATTGGCGCTGTTCTTCTCGGTCCTACCGAAGAGATCAATGAAGGCGACATAGTCAAGCGTACGGGGAGGATAGCTTCCATAAAAGTCGGGGAAGGCTTGTTGGGAAGGGTTATTACTCCGACAGGTCAGCCTCTTGACGGCAAAGGACCGGTTGAAGGGGATCTGTATGAGATGCCTTTCGAAAGGAAAGCCCCGGGTGTAATTTTCCGTCAGCCTGTAAAGCAGCCTCTGCAGACAGGTATTAAGGCTATCGACGCCATGATACCTATCGGAAGAGGACAGCGTGAGCTTATTATCGGCGACCGTCAGACGGGTAAGACCGCCATTGCGATCGATACAATCATTAACCAGCGAAGCAATTTTGAAAAGGGCAAACCGGTATATTGCATATATGTGGGAATAGGACAGAAGGGCTCCACAGTAGCGAATATTGCAAAGACGCTTGAGGAGCACGGAGCGCTCGATTATACTGTGATAGTTCTTGCCACAGCTTCCGACCCTGCCGCTTCACAGTTCTATGCACCTTTTGCAGGAGCAGCCATTGGCGAGTTTTTCCGCGACACGGGCCGTGATGCACTGATCATATATGACGACCTTTCGAAGCAGGCGGTGTCATACCGCGAAGTCTCGCTTCTGCTCCGTCGTCCCCCGGGCCGTGAAGCATATCCCGGCGACGTTTTCTATCTGCACTCGAGGCTCCTCGAAAGAGCTGCCAAGGTGATCGAATCAGACGACGTGGCAAGGCAGATGAACGACCTTCCCGAGTCGATACGACACATGGTAAAGGGAGGAGGATCACTTACGGCCCTTCCTATAATTGAAACACAGGCAGGCGACGTTGCTGCATACATCCCCACCAACGTGATCTCCATCACCGACGGACAGATATTCCTTGAATCAAGCCTCTTCAACGCAGGTGTGCGTCCGGCTATCAACGTAGGTATATCAGTGTCGAGGGTAGGGGGAAATGCCCAGATCAAGTCGATGAAGAAGATTGCAGGTACCCTGAAGGTGGACCAGGCCCAGTACCGCGAACTGGAAGCTTTCTCGAAATTCGGTTCCGACCTCGACGCATCCACACTTGCAATCCTTAATAAAGGATCGAAGAACGTCCAGATACTTAAGCAGGGTCAGTATTCTCCCATGCCGGTTGAAAGACAGGTCGCAATAATTTTCTGCGGGACCATGGGACTTCTGAAGGATGTTCCTGTGAACAAGGTGAAGGAGTTTGAGACAGAATATCTCGAATACCTGGAGCTGAAGCACAGGGATGTGCTCGATCAGCTCGGTGCAGGAGTACTGAATGACACTATTACCGACACCCTTGAACGTACTGCCCGTGAGCTCGTAAAGAAATACAAGTCCTGAACGGGAAGGGATAACTGAAAAACTTGATCTTGAATGCCTAATTTAAAAGCAATACGGGTAAGGATAGCCTCTGTGAAATCGACACGGCAGATTACTTCTGCCATGAAGATGGTATCCGCCGCCAAACTGAGAAAAGCGCAGGATAAGATTGTCAGGCTGAGGCCCTATGCGAACAAGCTTCACGACATCCTTGTGAATCTTTCGCAAAGTCTTGCAGAATCGCAGGTTGAAAACATTTATGCAAGGGAAGGGGCTCCGGAGAATATACTTATTGTGGTTGTTACATCGAACCGCGGTCTGTGCGGCGCTTTCAACTCAAATGTGATAAAGGAAGCCAGAAGGATAGTTGCCGAGGATTACCTCGACCAGTACAAGAAAGGCAAGGTGAGCTTCCTTACAATAGGAAAGAACGGGTTTGACAACCTCAGGAAACAGAAATTCTCAATTGCTGCGGAACAGAACGATCTTCTCAACGATCTTACCTTCGAGCGTACCGTGGCTGTAGCAGAGAAGGTGATGCAGGCTTTCACCACTGGCGAATACGACAGGGTGGAGCTGGTGTACAATCATTTTAAGAATGCAGCTGTTCAGCAGCTTACAAGGGAGGTGTTTCTTCCTGTCGAATCAGTGAAGGAAGAGGTAAAAGGTTCAGCCAATGCCGATTACATTTATGAACCGGGTAAGGAAGAGATTATAAGGGAGCTAATCCCTAAATCGCTTAAGATACAGTTCTACAAGGCTGTGCTTGATTCCTTTGTAGCTGAGAACGGAGCCAGGATGACTGCAATGCACAAGGCTACGGATAATGCCACAACCATGATAAGCGAGCTTACCCTGCAGTACAACAAAGCAAGGCAGGCATCCATCACCAACCAGATACTTGAAGTTGTCAGCGGAGCAGAAGCGCTGAAAGGATAAGAAAAGAAATTCCGCCAGTAAAAAGGATATGTACACTCAACCGGAGCTGAAGAAGATAATAGACACATCGCTTGTCAACCTTTCCTACAATACGGAATCGGAAAGGCTGACCGATCCGGTCAGGTACGTACTGTCGATCGGGGGGAAGAGGATCAGACCGGTACTGGCCCTGCTGGCATGCAATCTGTACAGCGACAAGATAGATGAGGCTGTTATACCGGTCACAGGTCTTGAGGTCTTTCACAATTTTACTCTTGTCCACGACGATATAATGGACAAAGCTGCCGTCAGAAGGGGGTTTTCCACGGTCCACACCAAATGGAATGTCAACCAGGCAATACTTTCAGGCGATGTAATGGTTTTCATGACAAATGAATGCCTGCTCCAGAGTCCTGCTCACCTGCTTCAGAAAGTATTCAGGATCTTTAACAAGACAGCCACTGAAGTATGTGTTGGCCAGCAGCTTGATATGGATTTTGAGAAGGCAGCCATTGTGTCGAGAGCCGAATATCTGAGGATGATAGAGCTCAAGACGGCGGTGCTTATAGCAGCCTCTGCAAGGATAGGCGCATTGTTTGGCGGAGCTGACGACAGGGAAGCTGAGCTGATGTATGAATTCGGGAAGAACCTTGGACTGGCATTCCAGGTCTGGGACGACATTCTCGATACCTATGGCGATAAGAAGGTATTCGGAAAGACCACGGGAGGCGATATAATAGCAGGCAAAAAGACTTTCCTTTATGTGAGAGCTATGGAAATTGCCACAGCTGATCAGAAGAAGAAGCTTCATGAATTGTATGCTGCTGATTCCGATCCGGCTGTAAAGGTAAAGGAAGTGACTGATTTTTACGACCAGCTCAGGATAAAGGCTTTTGCTGAGAGTCTGATGGAGGATTATCACCGGAGCGCAATGGAATTTCTTGATAAAGCCGGCGTCGCGGCCGACAGGAAGGCGGAACTTATACAGATGGCAGGATCGCTTTCAGGACGTGATCATTAAGAAAGAAGTTATTTGAATTAAAAGAGAAACAAAGTTAAACAACAATAATAATTCGGATTTATGGCAAAGAATACTGGGAAAATAAGCCAGATCATCGGCCCGGTGGTTGACGTGGTGTTCGACAGGCAGGGTGTTGAAATGCCTGATATCTATGACGCCCTCGAGATCAAAAGGAATGATGGCACATCCCTTATCGTTGAGTGTCAGCAGCATATCGGTGAGAATACTGTAAGAACCATTGCGATGGACTCGACCGACGGATTGCGCAGAGGCATGGAAGTAATTGCAACGGGAGCGCCTATCACTATGCCTATCGGAGACCAGATCAAGGGACGTCTCATGAATGTGACAGGTGAGGCTATCGACGGGATTGGCTCGCTCGACAGGAAAGGAGGATATCCTATTCACAGAAAACCGCCTCAATATGAAGAACTTTCGACAGAAAAAGAGGTTCTTTATACGGGGATCAAGGTTATCGACCTTATCGAGCCTTACTCAAAGGGAGGTAAGATCGGTCTGTTCGGAGGTGCAGGTGTCGGGAAAACAGTTGTTATCCTTGAGCTTATCAACAATATTGCAAAGGCCTATTCCGGATTGTCAGTTTTTGCCGGTGTCGGAGAGAGAACCAGGGAGGGCAATGACCTTCTGCGCGAGATGCTCGAAGCCGGCGTTATAAACTACGGAAAGGATTTCCTCAAAAATATGGAGTCAGGAGGATGGGATCTTTCAAAGGTCGATCACTCAGCTCTCAGGGAATCGAAGCTTGCTCTGGTCTTCGGCCAGATGAACGAACCTCCGGGAGCAAGGGCAAGGGTTGCACTTTCCGGACTTTCGGTCGCTGAGCACTTCAGGGATGGTGACGGGAAGAGCGGCGGAAGAGATATCCTTTTCTTTATGGACAACGTTTTCCGTTTCACCCAGGCCGGATCGGAAGTATCCGCTCTGCTGGGACGTATGCCTTCAGCTGTAGGTTACCAGCCTACTCTTTCAACAGAGATGGGGATAATGCAGGAACGCATCACATCGACACGTCATGGTTCCATCACATCGGTTCAGGCAGTATATGTACCCGCCGACGACCTTACCGACCCTGCTCCTGCAACAACATTTGCCCACCTCGATGCCACAACGGTTCTTAGCCGTAAGATCTCCGAGCTTGGTATTTATCCGGCTGTCGATCCTCTCGATTCGACATCCAGGATCCTTACCGCAAACATAGTCGGGGAAGCTCACTACAACTGCGCACAGCGCGTCAAGGAAATACTTCAGAGGTACAATGAACTTCAGGATATCATTGCCATCCTCGGTATGGATGAACTTTCTGAAGAGGACAAGCTCGTAGTTCACAGGGCAAGGAGGGTTCAGAGGTTCCTTTCGCAGCCTTTCCATGTTGCCGAACAGTTCACTGGCATAAAGGGAGCTCTTGTGTCGATAGAGGATACAATCAAGGGGTTCAATATGATTCTCGAAGGGAAAGTTGACCAGTATCCGGAATCGGCATTCATGCTGGTCGGTACCATCGAGGATGCAATTGAAAAAGGAGAGAAAATTCTCGCCCAGTCAAAGTAATCAGTAAGCCGGAATTCGGTAACCGGTAATCGGTATTCGGTATTCTCACACCGCATATCGCATACCGCACACCGCACGCCGCTTTACCAGCAACGAATTCAAAATGAAGATAGAAATCATCACTCCTGACAAAAAAGTATATGAGGGGGAGATCAAATCAGTAAGGGTCCCCGGCAAGAAGGGCTCTTTTCAGGTGCTGAAAGACCATGCTCCCATTATTTCAACTCTCGAGAACGGACCGGTGATCATCGTCGACATGGCAAATGTTGAATCATCATTCGAGATCAACGGGGGTGTAATTGAAGTAAAGGCCAATAAGATCATCCTGCTGGCTGAATCGGTAAAATAAACTCATCTCTGATGACTCCCGAGGAATTCAGGAAACACGCCCACGAACTGGTCGACTGGATGGCCCGTTATATGGAGGAGGTTGAAAAGTATCCGGTAAAATCGCCCGTAAAGCCGGGAGAGATATTCAGCAAGCTTCCCGACGATCCTCCTGTAAAGCCGGAACCATTTGAAGCGTTCATGAGGGATATGGACGAGATCATTATGCCGGGCATCACTCACTGGCAGAGTCCGAATTTCTATGCTTATTTCCCGGCCAATACAAGCGGCCCGTCTATTCTGGCCGAGATGGCAATGGCGACCCTTGGCGCTCAGTGCATGATATGGGAGACATCCCCGTCAGCCGCAGAACTCGAGGAGAAGATGATGATATGGCTGAGAGACCTTATTAAGCTTCCCAGTGCTTTCGAGGGGGTTATCCAGGATTCGGCTTCAACTTCAACTCTTGCTGCAATTCTTACGGCAAGGGAGAAAGCCACCGGTTTCAGGGTGAATGACGAGGGAGCAGCTTCATTTCCGGGATTGAGGGTTTATTGCTCGGAACAGACTCATTCCTCGGTTGAAAAAGCTGTCAAAATAAGCGGTATAGGCAGGAATAACCTGGTGAAAATTCCGGTGAGGAAGGATTTCACCATGGACGTGCAGAAGCTCAGGGAGGCGGTTGAAAATGATAAAAAAGCGGGTTTAACACCATGCTGCGTCATTGCCACGCTTGGAACGACAGGGACAACGGCCATCGATCCCCTGAAGTCCATAGGAAGGATATGCGCCGAGAACGGCATATGGTTCCATGTAGATGCCGCAATGGGAGGGACCGCACTTATCCTTCCGGAATATCAATGGATGCTCGATGGGAGGGAGTTTATAGATTCAATTGTTTTCAATCCTCACAAGTGGATGTTCACCGGATTCGACTGCTCGGCATACTTCGTTAAAAACCCTGCTTATCTTATCAGAACATTTGAGATACTGCCGGAATACCTCAGGACCAGGACCAGGGGTGAGGTAAACGATTACCGCGACTGGGGAGTGCCTCTGGGGAGAAGATTCAGGGCCCTCAAGCTCTGGAGCGTTATCCGGATGTATGGTGTTGAGGGGCTTCGCGACAAGGTACGCGGGCATCTCAGGATAGCCAAGAGGCTGGCGGAACTGATCATGAGTGAGAATGATTTCCAGATACTTGCGCCTGTTACCCTTAATGTGGTTTGCTTCAGATACAAACCTGCAGGAAAGGATGAAGATGAGATCAACAGGCTTAATGAAGCTTTGAACCACCGGCTGAACGACGGAGGTAAGATTTACCTCACTCATACCAGGGTAAACGGACTTTACACACTGCGGATGGTCACCGGGCAGACGAATGTCACTCCGGAGCATGTTGAAAGAGCCTGGGAACTGATCATGAAAACGGCCAGGGGGATTTAAACTGATCCACTGTGTCTTCTTTTTTTGTGAGATTCTTTGGCTGGCAAATAGTAACAGAAAAATGCCTGGACAATTTTGCGAAATACACTCCATCCCAGCCTTGAGGGCTGGTCTTCCAGTAGCCCCGGTTTCGCCCGGAGCAGGGACATTATTACCAATCCGACCCTGGAAGGGTGGCCTTCAGCTATCATTATCACAAATAATTTAAACACATCACATAAATAATTGGAAGTCAACCCTTCCAGGGTTGTTGATATTGTGTTGTTCCTTTTTCCCGGGGTGTGACCCGGGCTACTGGGAGATGACACCCCGGGTGTCATTAAAGAAAAGCTTAATATCTTGTTTCATAGATAATTCTGAAAGTATTAACCTGGTCGTGGTTTTGGGTGTCTTTCACTTCAAAACAGGGAAAAGTACAGGAACGATTTATGAAAACAACGGGGAGGTTCTATAAATTGTATCTGCCGATACCTTTTCCTCTACCGATATTCATACCGAAGATGTCGATGCCGAACAGCATCTTAAGGTAAGGCGTTTCGCCAAAGGCCCTCCATGAAGCTTCCATCCCCGATGATATCATGAAAGGTATCCTGAACAGGTAAAAATCAGCCATCAGCTGAACCCCGAACGACTCGAATTTCTCCTTGTAATCGTGGTTTTCAAATGTAATCGCCCTTCTTCCTTCTTCGTCAAGGCCGGAAATAAAGATGTAATTGTCCTTCCCGACCGATTGATCATAGAACAGATCCGATCTTATCCGTGTCATGTAAAGGATCCCGCCAAGCTTCAGATCAGGATAGGCTACCGGCATGTAATAATCGACAGAGGTGGTGAGCAGTTCCTGTGAGATGATATTGTCGTACCATTCATCCGCATCAGATTTCTGAGCTCCGATATATCCTCTGGCAAAACCGATCCTGTTGCCAAGAATGAATTTCTCAGGATTTTGCTTTTCAGCCTCCAGTTTCAGCCTTAAACCATGGTTTTTCACAAGTCCCGGAAAATACAGCGAAAGCTTTCCCGACAGTATATCTCCGTAAATAGCGCCATCGAAAGGATAATCGGAATAACTCATATCGATAGTCTGTGCCCATGCGGGATAAATATCCCTGGTGGCCGGGCGCCTGTATCTGGAGAAATATATTCTTCCGGTCAGCTGGTTCTGAAGGTTATCGTAGCTGCCATTCTCAGAAAGGTATATGTAATCATTTTTAATCGAGGAGGAAGCTGACAGGTAAAGCTGCTTTGTGAAACTTCCGCCCCTGAATACCAGTGGGAGAAAAATCTTGTTGTTCCAGGAGTATCCGTCTGAAAGTATATCGGGATCGGCTACATCCTGGTTGAACTTTTCGACGTTAACGGGATTTCCGAATTCAATACCCGATTCAAATACCGGATACCAGCCGAACCATTTAATATTTGAATGCAGCTTGTGTCTCTGGCCGGAGTATTCGTATCCGAAGGTAGATATCAGTGTGCTGAGATCGTTCTGAGTCATCAGGGTGAACCCGGGAGCCAGGGTTGAAAGGTCGTCCTGTATCTCATCAATATCGGCGTAGAATGGCATCCAGCTGTGAAAGCGGAAAAGATTTTTCCATTTTCTGTAAGGCGACGGGAAATAGACTTTACCGGAAGCGGTTCCGGCCTCAGGTTCATGTCGTTCAAACCGGTTTATAAGATAGGAAGCATGTGAATTTTGGGAAGCATCAGCAACCTTAAACTCCGGGATGACGGCAGTTACTATATTGTTTCCCGATGAAGAATAATCGGTAAAAAGCATTTCCTTTTCGTTTATGTTAAGATCGGTTGCACCAAACCTTGAGCATGTCAGCTGTATATCCGGGCTATGGGGTAGGCGGAGAAAAATATTCTCGGTTCCGTTCAGGGAGCTGACATAGAAAAGGGAATCGTTTCTGAGAAATGAGGACTGAATATCATTTGTGCCTGCATCAACAAGTGTCTTCCAGCTGTTTCTTTCAAGGTCGAACTGAAGAATACCTTCTCCCTGCTCGTTAAGGTGGATCACTGTAATATTTCTTCCTGTGTCGTCCCATTGAGGCCTCTGGAGTGAGGCGTTGCCCGGCGCCTTAATAGTACTTAGTTTCCCGCCGGTGACGGCGTCGAGGATGTTCAGGGTGTTAATATTGCCTGTGCTGTTTTCGACAGCTGCAATAAGTTTACCGTCGGGAGATATGGAAGCCGACATGTACCTTGTCTTCTTTGTGAGTCTGCGGACCTTGTTTTCATTGATATCCATTACCATTATGTCGGACCATTCCCTGTTTGCCCATCTGGCGTCGGAGTGAGTCTCAACCCAGACAAGCAATCCGTTGGCAAAGGATATGTAATAAGGGTTGATATAGCCCGGGATATGAATTCTTTTCTCGCTTTTATCCGATGGCTTTATCATAACGAAATAAGGAGGATCCGCCAGGGATGTTCTGACTGCTATAATGGCATCGCTGCCTGCCTTAACGGGAGAATGATAATTAATGAATTCCTTTCCTTTTGGAGGATTCAGAACAGGATATGAGATTGCCCGGGTTCCTGAGTCGTCTGCTGTCCATATGGTCCTGAGTGAATCGAAGGTCTCGTCAAAGAGTCTTTTTTTTGTAAGAGAAGCTGATTTTCTCAGGCTCAGGTTCACCGGATTTATAAGGAATGGAGCATTTCCGGTGAGGTTGAGTGCTTTCCGCCATATCTGCCTTTCGTATTCCGAGTACGACCAGGCCATCATCTGGTAGCCGTACTGGTAGTGGTTGGGGATATAATCCCTGAATGAGCCATTGACAGATTTGTCGTATGAGAAAACATTTCCTCTTTCTATCATCAGAGCTTTGAGCTGTTTCTGAAATGATGCGGCTCTTCCGCGTCCGGAGCCGGTAAGTACAGATTCGGAAAACACGGCATCGCCTTCAAGGTGCCACAGTGGGAGCAAAGCTGAAACCATGCCTGTGAACTGTTGTCCCGACAAAACCGACATTGCCTTTGTGAACCCCCTGTTTATCGATTCCAGCTGCATCACGTGAGTAAGCTCATGGATGGTCAGCTGGGTGTTTGCATCGAGCGGGATGGAGTTTTGCTCGGGGGTGGGGTAGATCTCCATTCTATCGGGAGCCCATGCTACATATCCGTTGGATTCAGTTGTATGATTGTGAATAATAACAGGTATTCTGAACTTTTTGACAGGATATATTTCCGAGAGCTGCGCCCAGGCTTTGTCGAGCGACCGGGCAAAATCGATACCTGCTTCACCGTATGTCTTCGGATAAATTACTGTAAACCGGTCGGTCCTGATCTGCATCCATCTGAGTGAAGCCGGATCCTGACCTGTGTTGTAATACTGGGCCGACGCAATCGAGGTGAAGAGAAATGACACAAGAAAAGCCAGAGTCCGGTAATATTTCATTGATAGCAATTTATACAAAAATAGCAAAAATAGCCTGTCAGACTGTAATTGGACAAAGTCTGAAAAATTCGTAATTTCACCACCCGGTCATTTGAGTGAATTCCGGAAAAACCAAAGCATTCTGATGGGAAAAAAGTTTAAGTTGACAGAAACAATAAGCGGCTGGGTGGTATTTGCTGCAGCTCTTGTCACCTACCTCCTTACCCTTGAGCCAACAGCCAGTCTGTGGGATTGCGGGGAATATATTGCATCGGCGTTCAAGCTCGAAGTAGGTCATCCTCCGGGGAACCCTGTATTCATGGTTATTGCCAGGTTTTTTTCATTTTTTGCCTTTGGCGATACTTCAAGGGTGGCCGCGACCATAAATGCGATGTCGGCTCTTGCAAGCGCATTCACTATACTTTTCCTTTTCTGGACCATAACCCATCTTGCAAGAAGGATACTTGCAGTGAAAAACGCTGAGCCCGGAACATCGCAGACTATTGCTATTATTTCGGCCGGCGCTGTTGGAGCTCTTGCTTTTACCTTTTCCGATTCCTTCTGGTTTTCAGCGGTTGAGGGTGAGGTATATGCTTCCTCGTCATTTTTTACAGCTCTTGTTTTCTGGGCAATCCTTAAGTGGGAGGATGTTGCCGATGAGGAATATGCAAACAGGTGGATCATTCTGATAGCTTTCCTTATGGGGCTGTCGATCGGGGTGCATCTTTTGAATCTTCTGGCGATACCGGCAATTGTGCTGGTTTACTATTTCCGCAGGTATGAGTTTTCATGGAAAGGCTTTGCCCTTTCTCTCGGAGTTTCAGTTATTGTTCTCGCTCTTCTGCTTTATGGTATTATGCCGGGGCTTGTCACAATTTCTTCAAGGCTCGACATGGTCTTTGTCAACAATCTTAAAATGCCTGCCAACAGCGGTATGATTTTCCATTTTATCCTGCTTGTGATATTCTTTTCTCTTGCAGTAAGGGCGACTCTGTATTCATCCGACCGTACAAGGAATGCGGCATTTGCAACAGGGGCCATGCTCTTGTCAGGGATATGGGTGATTTCAGGATCCATATTGCTGAATCTTGTTGTTCTTGCTGCCGTTTCATGGTTTATGTGGTACCTTGCAGGCAAAGACCGGGTAACCCTCAATACTGTTCTCACCTCAGTTGTAGTAGTTCTAATAGGATTTTCGGCAAATGCAATAATTGTTATCAGGGCAAATGCCAATCCGCCCCTTAATGAGAATCAGCCTGAGAATCCGTTCAGCCTGCTTTATTTTCTCAATCGTGAGCAATATGGATCGCGTCCTCTTTTCAGGGGACAGTATTACAATGCTCCGGTGATTGACTATGCCAACGGGAAGCCGAAATATGTTCTGGAGGATGGAAAATACATTGTCAGCGCTTATGATCTGGAGCGGGTGTATGATGAGAGGTTCCTTACACTTTTTCCCAGGATGTGGAGCGATCAGGCTGATCACGAAGCCATATACCGGGAATGGGGAAAGGTAAAAGGTGTTCCTGTATCGGTTACGAATCAGTCGGGCGAGAAGGAGATAATACGCAAACCGAAGTTCAGTGAAAATCTTAAGTTCATGTTTTCTTATCAGTTCGGTTATATGTACTTAAGGTATTTCATGTGGAATTTTGCAGGAAAGCAGAATGACACCCAGGGTACCGGGGGGGCGATCAACGGGAACTGGATAAGCGGATTCAGGTTTCTCGACGAACCCCGTACGGGATCGCCTGACCTGCCGCCGGGGATGAAAGGCGATACATCCAGGAATGTCTATTACCTGCTTCCCTTGCTGCTGGGGCTTGTCGGAATATTTTACCAGCTTAACCGCGATTTTAAGAACTGGTGGGTGGTGCTTCTCTTGTTCCTGATGACCGGGGCCGCCATAGTCTTCTATCTTAATCAGTATCCCAACCAGCCCAGGGAGAGGGATTATGCTTATGCAGGGTCCTTTTACTTCTTTGCGGTGTGGATAGGCCTTGGGGTTCTTGCCCTCTGCGAAGCGCTGTCGGGGATACTTGGGGAGAAGGTTTCTGCCCCTGCTGCAGGCGCCCTGTGTATGGCAGTGCCGGTGCTGATGGCTGTTCAGAACTGGGATGATCATGACCGTTCGGGCCGTTACCTGGCCCGCGATGTAGCCTTCAATTATCTTAATTCGTGCGCCCCGAATGCCATTCTGCTTACAAATGGAGACAACGATACCTTCCCCTTGTGGTATGCACAGGAGGTCGAGGGAGTCCGGACGGATGTAAGGGTATGCAATCTGATGCTTCTCAATACCGACTGGTATATCAATCAGATGAAGAGGGCTACCTATGAGTCGGCTCCGTTGCCTGTAACCCTTCCTCCACGGAAGTACTATGACGGAGTGAACAACCAGGTTTTCATTGTCGAGAAGACAACAGATCCGGTAAATATCTCCACGGTAATCGACTGGGTGATGAGCGACAATAAGGCCACCAAGGTCCAGATATCTGCAAACGAGATTCTTGATGTCATTCCGTCGAGAACGATAAGAATACCGGTCGATCCGGCGAAGGTGATTGCATCGGGAACTGTGAAGCCGGAAGATGCTGACAAGATTGTACCATATATAGACATCAAACTGAAGGGAAGCTCTATACTGAAGAGCCAGCTCATCCTTCTCGATATCCTTGCTCACAACAACTGGGAACGTCCCATTTATTATGTTACAGGTTACCATGATGATGCCCTGGGGCTTGAAGAATATTTCCAGCTTGAGGGGCTTGCCTACAGGCTTGTTCCTATTAAGTCGGAGAACAGGAGCTGGCAGGAGTATGGGAGGATCGACCCGGACATATTGTATGAGAATGTGGCAAACAAATTTGTCTGGGGCGGCGCCAATGATCCTGATGTAAACCTCGATTACCATCATCTGAGGACTCTGATGGTTATTAAAGCCAGGCTTATCTATGCCCGGCTGGCAAAGTCACTTGCAGCAGAAGGAAAGAACGAGAAAGCGCTGGCTGTTCTTAACGAATGCATGGAGCAGCTTCCTCCTGAAAAGTTCCCTTACGATCCGTATTTCACCGATCTGATAGGGAGCTATTTTGCGGCGGGTGATTCCGTCAGGGGAGTTCAGCTGGCCAGGGATATGAGCTCATATTATTTTGAGAGGCTCGATTATTTCCTGAAGCAGGGTCCGTATGTGGTAAGCTCGGCGGAATATGAGATCCAGTCGGCCATTCAGTACACATCCAAAGCTGCGACCTTCTGTGAGCAGTACGGTCAGAAGGAAGCAGGGGAGGAGCTTAACGGGAAGCTGGAGGACTATTATGCAGAATATGTTGGCAAACAGAGGGTCCCTGAGAATTAAAAATTATTCCGCCCCATTCGGGGCGGGAAATCATATTGTTGCCGTTTTGGATGGGCTCCGCCCATCCCTACCGGTATTTCAGGCCTACGGCCTGGTAATGATTCAAATTATCCCGTTGGCATAAAAATGCCGGAATGCCGCAATCATAAACTCAGTGGAAACTGCATATTATTAAGAACGGGTAACAATCACAGCTCCGTAGGAGCTGCATATCGGTAGGGACGGGCTGCATATTATTAAGAACAGGTTTGATCGTTTAATTGGCAGCAATACCCAATAATAACATTCACAGCTCCGTAGGAGCTGCATATCGGTAGGGACGGGCAAGGCCCGTCCATATTGGCAAACATAATAAATTCAGCCCCGCAGGGGCGTAATACATCAGTACGACAAATCCCCCCGTGA
>JAKLIJ010000054.1 GCA_022709665.1 Bacteroidota bacterium | reverse complement strand
GGTCGACTTCCTTGGGACGGATGAAATTCCTGTCTTTTGACGTCAGCCGGCTTCCGAGGCCGGGAATACCATAATATTTTTCAGCCAGGCTGAAAAGCATGACGGTTCTGTAACCGCAGGGGTCGGAATCAGGATCCGACCGTGAAAAGATGACATCATCCCTGAGAAGAATGTCCATCCAGTCTGATGAGTCGATTTCTGCAGAATATCTCGATTCTTCACGGAAAGCAATCACTATCTCATTTGTTGCAAATTTAATGCCCCAGGAAGCATGATCCGGTATAATGAGTTCATCTATAACCATATAATCGGCAGATGCTATTATGTCGCAGGCCTTTCGGAGTTCAGTGATCTTCCGGGCGCACACAAGGCTTCCGGCCGGTTCCAGAAGTATTCTGACCCCCGGATTAATCTTCATGTATTCATCGGCCAATTCCCTGAATGGCACCGACAGGCTTCCGGCATGAAAAATTATAATTTCTTTCTGCCTGTCAGCCGTCTTGTTTCTGCAAGCGGGCATGGCAATACAAAAAAGTATCAGTAAGAATGAGATACGTCCTGTCATCGGGAGTCAAAATTATTTAAAACCCTGAAGAAAACATCACCTGATACTACTGATATTCACGGATGACGTCAATCACCTCCGGAAAATCCATTCCGATCTTTTTGAGAAACTCGATTTTCGGCACTCCATTATTGTTCCATCCCCTGCGTTTGTAAACAGCATCCAGAAGACTTTCATAGCGGGCTTCCCGGTATTCCCTGAGAATTTTCATTTTCTCGGTTACAGTTTTTCCATCCGGGTCGGTTCCTATTTCTTCCCGGAGCTGTTTATCATACCGTTCTGCTCTCGATTCATATTCCTCAACTGTAACGGGGCCTGCAGCGCGATAAGGCTGGGCGTCGAATTTCCTGGTGCCATAACCCCTTCTCAGGTTAAAAACCCTCTGGAAGTTGTACACCCTTTCAGAGTCTTCGATCAGTCGTTCCTTGCTGAATTCCCTTCCTGTCACTGCCTTATAAATGGTAACATAGTTGTCGACGTGCTCAGGCACCTTTGCGGGTTCGCTCGTCGAAGCGTTATTTTCCGGTTCAACGTCATTCCATGGAAGTTTGCAGAGTCCGACCAGGCCGAACCAGGTTCTGAACATGGGGAAATAATGAAGAGCCTCGGCCTTGTTCTCAAAGGTGGGAATCTGATTGTTTACCATATCCATAAAAATAAGCCAGGCTTCATCATGCTGGGGACCCTTGTTTGTCATGGCAAAACCTCCCTGCTGAGCGAGGGATTCCTTCGACATGTACTGGGAATACTCGAGTCCTTTTGCCTCCATCGCGATATCCCTCAGGAAAGATTCTTCGCCCCATCCGTTTGCAATGAAAAGTTCCTTCATCCTTCGCACTCCTGTCCCGGCAATTTTCCCGAAACCTTCCCCTCTGGCAACCTGATGAAGCATTTCAAGAGCATCTTTTGAATTGCCGAAGCGCAGGTCGAGTCCGCCGGTTCTTTCTTTATTGAGGATTCCGTTTTCATAGCATTCCATAACAAAAGCCGAGAGAGTGCTCCATGTAATGGTACAGATGCCGTAAGTATCACAGTAAAAGTTGGTTTCAATAATATATCCGGGGTCAAAGATCCCGCAGTTTGACCCAAGGCCTGCAGCATTTTCATATTCGGGTCCGTCGACGATGACCAACTGTCCCCTGTATGGTCCGGTCTGGACTTCATAGTTGTCAACCCCCTTGCTGCACGACATATTGCATCCGAACCAGCATCCGTCGGGAACATTCTGTGTGAAATGGGATTTCCATACTGTAGAATCGATTCTGTAGGCTTCGGGGTGACTTCCGAACTTGTAGTTATGCACCGGAAGAAGGTCGTGGTCGTTCATTATCTCCATAAGATGCGCTGTTCCCGTCTGCCGCATCTGGCACTGTTTGTCATCAAGCTCTCTTATTTCCCTGTTGAAGCGCCTTCCTCTTTCCATTATAGCCTCCAGGTCAACTACATTATTAAGGTTACCCTTTACTCCCGGAACTTTGCATACGAGCGCCTTTATCCTCTTGTTGCGGAAAACACTTCCAATTCCTCCCCTTCCTGCCTGCTTCAGTCTCACTTTCTTTCTCCTCGGATCATAAAAGCTGAAATTAAGCATCCCTATGAGTGAATGTTCTGCTGCTGATCCTGAGGAAACCACACCTATATTCCTTTTTTCACTCTCATTATCAGCGAAAATATCAGTGAGTTGTTCAGCCAGTATGTGACTGTCGGCAGCTTCGTAAGGAGCTTCGAATATCTCAACGAAATGGTTCACTCCGTCAATGAATATCACTACATCGCTTTTGGCCCTGCCCTGAATTTCAAGGGCATCAAATCCTGAGAATTTCAGGAAGGGGCCGAAAAATCCGCCTACATTGCTGTCAATGACAGAATTGGTCTGAGGTGATATGCTTACCACCAGCGATTTCCCCGTTCCCGAGTACTGGGTTATTCCTCCGACAGGGCCGGAGGAGATAATTATTTCATTTTCTGGATCATCCCATTTTGTATCCGGTTTTGTTCCGTCCCAGAGAAGACGAAGTCCATAGCCCTTGCCTCCAATGAATTTTTCCTTCATCACCGGAGGAACATTTTTATCCCTGATGTCGTTATCTCCAACATTTATATAAAGGATCTTGTCGGTATAGCCCTTATCGAGAGGGGTCCATTTATAGTCCCACTTTTTTAGAAGGTTATGCTGCGATCTTATTTGTTCCAGATCCATAAAATATGTTTTAGTTATTGCTTGAAAAGTCGTTATACTGTTTAAATTCTCTGACAAAATCCCTCTTCGGACCCGAAAATCAATCTGTTTACCCCTGCTCCGGCGGGAGTAAATGGATTTTTGTCACTGAGTCCCGGCACCATTATTATTAATGACCAAATTTACTTCTTAATAAACACTTATGGAATGATAATGATCATTATAATACCCGGTTAGTATATTCAGGAAGATATTAAACCTAAACCAATTATATTTGTACTATAAGAAATGTTAACTGACAGGCGAATGAATGCAGAGGAGATCGCAGCGCACCTTGGAAACTTCAGGGTGGGTATTGCCGGAGCAGGCGGTCTGGGTTCAAATTGTTCCGCTCTGCTTGCCAGAAGCGGTATTGGCACGCTTGTGATCGCTGATCATGACAGGGTTGAAAGGTCCAATCTTTCAAGGCAGTACTACTTTGAAGGACAGACAGGCATGCTGAAGACCGAAGCCCTGAAGGAAAACCTTTCCCGGATACGACCTGAGACCGCTGTCGTAATTCACAATGTATTTCTCGACCCGACCAATATTTCAATGTTGTTCAGGGGCTGCCACGTAATTGTTGAAGCACTCGACAGCAGCGAAATGAAAGAGATGTTTATCGAGACGGTTCAGACTGAAATGAAAGGTATTCCGGTGGTTGCAGGTTCGGGGATTGCCGGCTGGGGAAGGAATGAGACACTCAGAAGCAGGCAGATCGATGAAACACTCTATGTCTGCGGTGATGAAACGACTGAAGTAAGCGGTGACCTTCTACCCCTGGCTGCGAGGGTAGCTATTGTGGCTGCCATGCAGGCAAACACTGTGGTGGAGATACTTATGAAAATGCACTAACACGCTTTCCGGATAATGAAGATAACGCTTAACAACAGGGATGAAGAGTTCGAAGCAGATTCAATGACAGTAAGCGAGATGCTGGAAATCAGGAAGTTTACTTTCAGGTTACGTATAATAAAGATTAATGGTGAACTTATTCCCCGTAACAAGTATGCGACTACCCTTATTCATGACGGTGATAATGTACAGATGTTATACCTTATGAGCGGAGGTTGAAAAAAAAGTTGTAGGTTTGTATCATGATGGAGCGTTTTAAATTTATAGAAAAAATCCCTCCTGTTCTGAGGAACAAGTATATCCTGACCATTACCATTTTCATCGTCTGGATACTGTTGCTCGATTCAAACAATCTTATTTCCAGGTGGAAGGAAATGAAGAACCTGAAGAAGCTAAAGGCTGAAAAGGAATATTACGTTCAGCGCATAGAGGAAGACAAAAGAAAGCTTCAGGAATTAAGGACCAGCGACAGGAACCTCGAGAAGTTTGCCAGGGAACAGTACAGGATGAAAAGGCCTGACGAGGATCTCTATATAATCCTTTCGCCACGGGAAGACCGCCGTATAACAAGGGAAACCAATTAGTCCATCAGGTCGAGCTGCCTGAAGTATAACAGCATGTTTTCCGGACCTTCCGGATAATGATCCACTCCCATTGCCTTTAGCAGAATCCCCGCACATTCTTCGACCGGTCTTTTTGAAAACAATGAGACATGTACTGAATTCAGGTACTTCACAATCCTGAACATATTGAACCATCCGAAGAACCTTTTCCTGAATGAGTCCCTTCCCGATGTATTGTTCCGGATCTCATTAATTCTTTCATTCCATTCGTCGGAGCTGATGAATCCTCTAATGCCCGGAGGAAGTTCAGAGTAAATATGGCCAAGCTGATCAGGTTCTGCTGAATACAACTCATCGGGCATGGCAAAAAGAGTGCGAAGTTCTTCGAAAGCTCCGGGGTTATACGAAGTCAGCTGCATCCCGGCCGATTCAACAAGCCTTGAGATAACCGGGCCTGTTCCGAAAGGTACCCTTGCCGACACTCTGGGTGAGGGATAAACCGTGGTTGAAGTAAGGTTGAAGAAGCCTCCGGCCGGAAGGAGTTTCTGGATGAAATAGAAATCCTCGCCTGCCTGCCGTCTGTTCATCCCTCCTGCCTTTACGTATGATGAGGCTTTAACAGCGATTGCCGATCCGACAGTATGGTGCACATATGGAAAACCTGCAAAGGAAAGGCCCCTGACGAAGTATCTCATGTGAAGCTCATACATGGCGACCGACCTGTAAACCTCTTCAGGAAAATCATTTCCGGAAAGGGGATGTTCAAAATAAATCGAACATGCCTTACGGTCGGGCCGGCCGTTCATCTCCCTGAAAACCGCATCGAAATAATTGCTTTTTACGGTACAGTCGGCATCTATATTCAGGATAATGCCATCATGATTTCCAAGGAAGTCAAAGCGTCTGACTGCCTCATCCATACCTGTCTTTCTGGCAAGGCCGACACTCCATCCGGAAGATATCAACCGGAGTCCGTCAATAATATGGACTTTAAAAAAAAGATCCCTGTTTTTGTCTTTCCAGGACTGAGCGGCAGAAATACTTTCCCTGGTGTTGGACAGGCTGTTTTCCTCGGCGTTGTCAGGGGCATTGGCCACAATAATTACTTCTGCCCCGCAATCCGGTTTACTGCATGATGCAAATGAATCAAGAAGGTCTGTTATTCCCGGTTCGTCAAAAGCAGGAACAACAACAACAATACCTGTATTATTAGATGGTGCCTCCTGAATTATGCCGGGGAAAAGCGCATTGGATCCGAGCCAGGCAGAGGCAAATCCCATGGGATCACTTCTTTTTCTCAGTCTGGTATTTGGCGTTCAGGCCATCCACAACCATCTGGGTGATATCCATAGCAGGATCGCCAAACAGAACAGGGCTTCCGAAACTCTTGCCCAGAACGTACTGGTATTTGTATTGATCTTTGTTCTCATGGAGATAGGTGGTGATGTATTCCAGTACCTGCCTGTTCATAACCTGGTCTTCCTCAAGGAGGTTCGACTGCAGCTGGTCGCGGAGATTGACAAGTTCCTGCTGTTGCTGAATGAGTGATTGTTCCATTTCAGCAGCAGTTGCACGGGTTACAAGTCCTTTATTGACTTTATCCTGGAAATCTTTTACTCCCCTTTCGTACTGGGTTCCCTTGGAGTTGAGTTCAGCTTCGGCCTTTTTCTGTTTTTCGAGCAGTTCTTCTCTCCTGTCGGAATACATATTGAACTTGAACACGACGGTATCGATATCAACAAAGGCAATTCCTTCTGACACAGCGCCTGTTATTCCTTCGGCTTTATCCCCTTTCGGGTTTTTCCCGTTTCCTGTAAAATGTAGTACAAATAAGGCGGCAACAGCCAGAAAGAGCAGTGCAAGCAGAACGTTGGTTAGATTCTTCATCGGAAATTATGTGAGGATTAATGTTTATCAGCGGCAAATATAACAAATAAATTATTTTGCGGCCAAGACCTGTGTAATTTTAAGAAAGCAGGCAGAATCCTGTGCGGGGTATCAGAATTCGGGGCAGGGAATGGCTCTGATCTTTGTACGCTGCCCTATCGAGAAAGAATTGAATTCGTAAACAAGTGATATCTCGTGTGATCCCTGAGTAGACGAAATCAGGTTTGAGATAGTAAAATCATAGCTGTATCCGATGTGAAGCTGCTTTGTTTTGATCCCGACAAGTCCGATGATGGCATCGCCTGCCTGTGATGTAACAAAAGGTATGCCCCTGTACCAGAGTCCGAAGATAAGCGGATCCCTGTAATAATATAATCCTACATCGGTCTGATAGAATTTGGCCTGTTTCTGGAAGTTAAGTGCTATCGACAATACTTCCTGATAGGTCTGGCGAAGCCTCGTTTTTCTAAGTATCTGGATACCTCCGAAAACATTCATCTTTACCGGGAGTGTCGCATCATTCCCGTAGAATGACTGCTTTGGATTAAGCAGATGATCAAGGGTGAAACCTCCCCAGAAGCGGTCGTTGTAGACCAGCGCTGATGTAGCGAAATCGACGTCTGCCACCTTGCTGAAAGGCGGGGGATAAACCGAAGGTACGGTTCCCGATCCGGTCATCTGGCTGGCAAACACAAGCTTGTAGATATCTAGTCCAAGGTAGGTGAATTTGAAGTTAACTCCCGGACGTATGTGCCAGTCTTCGTTTATTCTGAAATCGTAGGAATACAGGAGGCCGATATTCGTCGTGCTGAGTTCTCCCGAACCTGCCACGTCGTATGTTGCGAGTACTCCTATGCCTGAATTGAAATTCAGGAGGGCCTTGTCGAATGAGATGCTGTAAGTATGAAAAACCCCCGGAACAGCAGGCCACTGGTTCCTGTAATTCAATGCAAATCTGTATTCTTCGGTTGCACCGGCGAATGACGGTGCCAGATAAAGCGGATTAGCATAGAATTGGGAAAACGTCGGATCCTGGCCAAAACTATCAATAATTATGACAAAAGATACTAATAATGAATATTTTATTCTTCTGAACAAAATCTATCCGATTAGGTTTATTTGACTATTCATCTGTTTCGCAACAGTATATAAACGGGGATTTGTGGAAAAAGTGATATAGATATTAAACAATTTTTAAGAACCCATATTAAAATCAATAACTTCAAGCCTTTAAGCGCCACCTAAATTTTCAGGTGCTGTCATAAATCATTCATGCAAGGTGACAAAGGTCATTAAATTAAGACCTGGCATAGTTTTTATTTGATTTTTATTTTTTTATTGCAGATCCCGACAACGAATTGATATTTTTGTACGACTTTAACTTTAAGAAAATGTTTAATAAATTTATTGCTTCAATTCTTCCCTATTTCCCCAAAAAATTCATCTGGATTTTCTCAAAAGCTTATATTTCAGGCGAGACCATAGAGGATGCCATAAGGGTTTCGAAGGAATTCAGAGAGAACAAAACTGATGTGACGCTTGATGTTCTTGGAGAGTTCATTAAAACGCTTGAGGAAGCTGAGGAGAATAAGAATGAGTATCTGAACCTTATAGATGTTACTTTCGGAGCCGGGATAGACGGTAATTTTTCGCTTAAGCCTACTTCTTTCGGTTTGCTTATCGACAAGGAGGTCTGTTACAGGCATATAAGGGAAATTGTGGCAAAGGCCGCATCCTACAAAGGATTCATCAGGATCGACATGGAAGATTCACCCTGTACGGATATGGAAATTGAGTTATACCGCAGGCTCAAATCCGAATTCCCGCGCAGTGTTGGTCTTGTTGTTCAGGCATATCTTAAAAGGACCCTTAATGACGTCAAAGGACTTATGGATATTCACACAAGTGAATCGCCGCTTAATTTCAGGCTGTGCAAGGGAATTTATATCGAACCTGCCGAAATTGCCTACAAGAAATACGAGGAAGTCAACCAGCATTACCTTGAAGATCTGGAATTCATGCTGAGCAATGGGATTTATGTGGGTATTGCCACACACGACAAGCCTCTTATCGAAGGTGCATACAAACTAATCAGGAAATACAATGTTCCAAAGAACATGTATGAATTCCAGATGTTATACGGAGTAACTCCCAGGCTGCGTGAAAGCATTGTTAAAGAAGGTCACAGGATGAGAGTATATGTTCCTTTCGGGAAGAAGTGGTTTGGTTATTGCACAAGAAGACTGAAAGAGAATCCAAGGATGGCAAGCGATATTATCAAAGCGATCTTTGTCAAGGGATAAGCGAAGGATCACTTTTCCCTGATCGTCTCAATATAGTTTTTGTGAATCTGATCGAGTTCTTCACGGCTGAGGTCTGATTTCATGGGTTCCGGTTTTGGAGGAAGCCCATTAATAAGAAGGTAAGCAGCTCCGACCAGCATAAACGGGCTCAGGCCGACCATAGCGCTGGAGGGGATAGTCCCTTTCTCAGCTGCATTTCTCAGGTTATTCTGATGTATAACAGAATAATTTGATTCGGGGTCTCCGAGTTTTCCCATTGCCATTCTTCCCTGGTAAGCAGAGACAGCTATGTTATACCTGGCATTTTGCATCTCAGGTGACACCGGAAGCGGTTTGTACATATCATACTTCAGATTCCGGAGCCTGGGGATAATTACCACTTCTTCTATTGCGATTGTATCGGTGTGCATGTATATTCCTACCATAAACTCTCTTCCCGGTAAAGAATCGCTTACCCTGAGTGTGGCATCGCGGTATCCAAGCAGCCTGAAATCGATGGTGTCGTTTCTGTTGGCTCTGACTGTAAAAGTTCCTTCTTCTCCTGTTACCGCCACAAAGGATCTGTTAAGGAAGATCTGGGCATCATTCAGTGGCAGCCAAGTCGTTCCATCCCTGACAATGCCCTTAATAATCAATGCTTTACCCGGCAGAGCTGTTTCCTGAGCAAAGACAGGTGAAACAGAAAACCAGGTCACTGCGAGGATGAATCCAAACCGTCTCATAATGAGGATAAAGTTACTGTTTTAGGGTGAGATCATCAAGTCGTGGTCTGGATTCTTCCTGTCAGTTAGTTCATTTCTTTTCCTCTTCCTGATATAATCCGCTTCTTGACAGCAGATGGTCGAGATTTGCCAGTCCGTAAACTACAACTGCAGTGACAACAGCGGTATGTTCCTGGTATTCAGGAATACTTTTGGTATACAGGTCATTCTCTGTATGCCAGATCTCCTGGTAACTAAAGTTATAGCCTTTTGAGTCGGGTGTTTCAAAAGCAAGTGTCGGCACTCCGTTCATGGCAAAGTATGCATGATCTGATCCTCCGGCCGTTGTCGGCTTTGGTCTGGGAGGATTTGTATTCTTTGAAAGCCTGAACGGGAAATCGGGATTAATCTCATTCAGGGGCCTGCACACCTTTTCAAAATCTTCATACATTGATTCCGGAACTGCAAGACCGGATGCCACTGTCGGGCCTCCGTCGCGGTTAAAATAGTTTGAAATCCTCGGTAGCTTTTCCATATTGGTTTCAACCCAGTGTTTTGATCCCAGAAGGCCGAATTCTTCCGCTGCCCAAAGACAAACCATGATTGATCTTCGTGGTTTGCCTCCGGCAGCCGTTATAAGGCGGGCAGCTTCCATGGCAGGGGTGATCCCGGAGCCGTCGTCCACACCTCCGGTTGCGACATCGAAAGCATCCAGGTGACCTCCCATCATCACATACTCATCGGGATACTGGGTCCCTTTTATCACTCCGATCACGTTATGGTATTTAACCGGCCCGGGTTTGAAATGGTTCCTGATATCAAATTCAAGCAGGAAAAATTTCCGCTCCTTCACCATCTTCTCGATTACAGCATACTGATTTTCATCGAGTTTTATATCGCAGACAGTCGGAAGCTTTTCGAAAGTCATTTCTGAAATGTTTTTTCTATCGTAAAGGGCTCTGATTGGAAGTTCCGATGACTGTATCACCCCGAGGATACCTGCCTCGCGCATTTCTCTGTAGAAGAGTGCAGGTGCGCTCTTAAGCGGGATTGTCTCTTTAGGAGCCTTATCCCTGTTCATATAGTTCTCCCTCATTATTTCGCGGTTGATGGCGCCCACTGAATCGTTGTAAGTGATTATTACCTTACGGGCCGAGTCGGCCTTCTCTGAAAAATCAACCGGCCAGCCGTCATTTTTACCTCCGATGAGGACCCAGGCTCCCTTGAGGGTACCTTTCATACTTTCAAATTCCTGTCTGTTCTTCGGTTCCAGCAGAACATGGCCCCGCTGCACTCCTTTTGTCCCTGAAGTATAGGAAGGGGTGGCGAAATGAAGTATCATGCCATTATCCGAAAGCATTCTTCCGAACCATGGGCCCCTGTTGAATCCGACAGGAACCGATCCTGCCTCATCCATTATCACTTCCATACCCCATTTCCGGAATTCGGAGGCACACCATAAAGCAGCATTTTCATAGGCATCGGATCCCACAAGCCTTCCGCCGAACCTGTTTGAAATAACGTCGAGATGATGCATTGTCCGGTTATCCGTCTTTCCGATTTCTATAATGCGGTCAATAACCTTTCCCTGCTGTCCCCTGCTCCCCGAAGTTAAGAGGAGCAGTACAGCAAACAAAAAAACATACTTCTTCATAAAACCTATTTGTATCTGTTAGCTATTATTTCCCAGTCGATTATTTCCCAGAATGATTTTATATAATCGGGACGCCGGTTCCTGTAATCGATGTAATAGGCATGTTCCCAGACGTCGCAGGTAAGAATGGGTTTAAGGCCTTTTTTCAGCGGATTGCCTGCGTTTGATTCCTGGACGATTGCCAGTTTCCCGTCCGGATTTTTTACAAGCCATGCCCATCCCGAACCGAAAAGGCCAGCAGCCGATTTGGTAAATTGTTCCCTGAACACATCAAAGGAGCCGAAAGAATCCCTTATTGCATTTGCAAGTATTCCGTCGGGAGTTCTTTTTCCTGTTTTTGAAAATGATTCAAAATAAAAAGTGTGATTCCAGACCTGAGCTCCGTTATTGAAGACAGGACCGTCGGCTTCTTTGATAATTGTTTCCAGGTCAGCATTCTCGAAAGCAGTTCCGGGAACAAGCCCGTTAAGATTGTTAACATAAGCCTGATGATGTTTACCATAATGATACTCAATGGTTTCAGCACTTATAAATGGCATAAGTGCATCAGGGGCAAAGGGGAGCTTAGGTAATTCAAATGCCATGGTTTTATAAAGTTTTGGTTAGACTCCGGATTATTGTAACCTCTCAAAAATAGTCAATTTAAAGCTGAAGCCCTGATTTCAATCAAGGAAAATTGAAGCAGGCAATTCCGGGATTATCCTCTTTTCAGATGATATCCTGTAGAGTTCTGAAACGGCTTCTCTGCCCTTCTGTCCGAGCGAAAGTGTAAAATCATTTACATAAAGCCCTATATGGCTGTTGATAACATTGTAAGCCAATTCCCGGGCATTGGAGGTAACAAAGTCCTGAATTTCATTTGAGCGTTCACGGGCATACTCAATGCTTTTTCTGAGTAACCTGTTGAATTTCAATGCAGTTTCGTGAGGTATCCTCCGGTTTACTGCAATGAATCCCAGCGGCACCGGTAATCCTGTAAGCTGGTCCCAGTATTCTCCCATATCTGCAATTTTCAACAGTCCTCTTTCAGCATACGTAAAACGGGTTTCATGAATAATCAGCCCGGCATCAGCTTCTCCTTCCAGAACAGCTCTTACTATATCAGAGAAAATATATTCCTTCTTTTTTAACGCCCGGGGCCATGCAACACTAAAAAGAAGGTTTGCTGTTGTGAATTTGCCGGGGATTGCAATTTTGCCACTGATCACATCTTCATTTTTCAAATGTTCCCTTGCTATCAGAACAGGTCCGTTCCCGTAACCCAGTGCGCTTCCCGAATCGAGTATAAGATAATCTTTTGCGGCGTATGCATAAGCATGGCAGCTTATTTTTGTAATGTCTGCTTCCGATCTGAAAGCTCTTCTGTTCAGTTCCTCAACATCCGCGAGAAAAAAATCCAGATCCAGCCCTTCTGTATCGATTTTCCCGTTTACAAGGGCATCGAAGATAAATGTGTCATTCGGGCAGGGGGAGAATCCCAGTGTAAGTTTCATTCTGTTAATTAATTAACAATAATACTTCCCTGAGCTTAATTTTCAGGTTATGAAGAGCCAGAGGGATATTCCATTTATCCCTGTCGCGGGGCTCCACCAGATTTGAAACGGCTCTCAGAGCCAGGAAAGGCATCTTTTCTCTGATGCAGACATAAAAAAATGCAGCGCCCTCCATGGTTTCTATATCCGGGTTATACTTTTCCGACAGTCTTTTTATGGTCTCCTGTGATCCCGTTGCCGTATTTACTGTAATGGCCCTTACCTTTCTGAGGCCTTCAGTTGCAGCCGGCACAGGGAATTCGTCAGCCCATAATCTCCCGGCCCTGAAAGGGAATCCGTCAGGATCCCGGAGCCCTGATTCAGCGAGTGTCAGGAAACCGGACCTTTCTTCAATCCCTTCATCGGCTAAGCAATCCGACCCCGGGACCACTACCTCTCCCACAGGGATATCAGTGTTGTAGCTTCCTGCAATACCAATGTTTATTGCAAGGTCGGGGCGCTGTCCCGAATTGAGATACCGTGTCAGAGCCCAGGCAGTGGCAACGGTCCCTACGCCCGTGACGACTGAGGCCAGGTCAAAGCCGTCAATGTTTTTCAGTACGTCGGATTCAGCAGGTGTGGCTGAAACCACAAGTATTCTTAAGGGCATATATTCCTTCTGAAATAGTGGTGTTCATTTAAGTCATAAATATATTGTTTTAGCAGGTAAATAGATCAACTTAAATGGTTATTATTGCAGCTTTAAAATCCTGTTTATGATATACATCACACGAAGGGAGACATTTTCTGCCGCCCACAGGATGTTCAGGGAGGGATGGCCGGACGAAAAGAACCTCGAGATCTTCGGCAAATGCTCAAATCCTGAATGGCATGGTCACAATTATGTACTGAATGTCACAGTAAAGGGAGATATCCGTGAGGATCTTGGTTTTTTCATCAACCTGAGCACTCTCAAAAAGATCATTCACGAGATGGTAATTGAGAAGGTTGATCATCGGAACCTCAACACTGAAGTAGAATTTATGAAGGGGAAAATAGCCACTACCGAGAATCTGGCAATAGCGATATGGAACGAGCTGAAGCCGGTGATCGAGATGTATGGCGCTAAGCTTCACTGTGTAAGGATTAGTGAAACCGAAAACAATACGATAGAATATTATGGCTAAGAAAATAGAGACTGTAAACAACGGGACCAAAGCTTCACCCCGGGGATACAACAAAACTGAATCGTGGGATTCCGATACCATTGAGGAACTTGCATCCCATTATCACAGGATTCTGAAACTTCTGGGCGAGGATCCTGAGCGCGAAGGACTTCTGAACACTCCTGTAAGGGTAGCCAAAGCTATGAATTTCCTCACTATGGGATATGGTCAGAATCCCTGCGAGATAATCAACTCGGCAAAATTCAGGGAGGACTACAAGCAGATGGTGATTGTAAAGGATATTGAGTTGTATTCGATGTGCGAGCACCATATGCTTCCGTTTTTCGGGAAAGCTCATGTAGCCTATATTCCAAATGGTTACATAACCGGGTTAAGTAAGATAGCCAGGGTTGTTGAAGCTTATGCCCGCAGGCTCCAGGTTCAGGAAAGGCTGACTGTTCAGATCCGCGACACCATTCAGGATTGTCTGAACCCGATGGGAGTTGCAGTAGTCATAGAAGCCCAGCACATGTGCATGCAGATAAGGGGTGTGCAGAAACAGCATTCAGTAACTACCACCTCAGCCTTTACGGGCATATTCCTTAACAACCAGAACACAAGGGAGGAATTTGTTCATCTTATAGGTTCGAACCTGCATTAGTATTCACTCTTTTTGAAGATTTTAGCATGAAAGCATACGTATTCCCCGGACAGGGGGCACAGTTCAGAGGTATGGGCAGGGACCTTTATGACAGGTCGATGACTGCCAGGGAGTTATTTGAGAATGCAAACGCCCTGCTTGGGTTCAACATAACAGAGCTGATGTTCGGGGGGACAGATGAAGACCTTAAGCAGACGAGGGTAACACA
>JAKLIJ010000053.1 GCA_022709665.1 Bacteroidota bacterium | reverse complement strand
CGTTGTAACCAACCCTGAAGGCTACCTCCGATACGTTCAGCTGACTCTTCTCAAGCAACTGAGCCGCCCTTTTCATCCTGATCGTCCTGATGAATTCCAGAGGAGGCTTTCCGGTCAGCGACAGAATCTTCTTGTAGAAAAGGGTACGGCTTATCCCAAGGTCATTGCTCAGCTCCTCAACCGTATAATTCACATTAGCGATGTTCTTTTCAACCAGGATGTGAACTTTCTCAAGAAACTTCTCATCCATAGGTACAATATCTATTCCAGATGGTTCAGTATTCCTCTCGCGTATACCCGACTGCCTCAGACTTCTCGACAAACAAATGAAGTTATTGATCTTTGACTCCAGTAAGGGAAAAATAAAAGGCTTGGGGATAAAGTCGTCCGCCCCGGTCTCAAGACTTTCAAACTGTTCCTTCTGACTCGAATGTGCCGTTATAATAATTAGAGGTATGTGCCGCAGCCTGAGGTCGGACTTGATCTTCCTGCATAGTTCCTTACCGTCCATCACTGGCATTACAATATCACTGATTATCAGATCCGGGACTACCTTTTGAATCAGGGCAAGAGCCTCCTCTCCGTTGGAAGCTTCGAAAATGTCGTATTTTCCGCGAAGATTGTCCTTCATGTAAAACCTGAGGTCATCATTGTCTTCGGCAATAACTATCCGGCACCTCCTTTCAGGTGCTGATTGAGTAACTGTCTCAGGTTCATTACTATAAGCCTGTCCGCGATTGATATCAGCACTCGCTGGCTCAGCCTGATGCCCGGGAGAAACAGCTTTCAGTGGCAGTTCCAGAATAAAACAACTCCCCTTCCCTGCCTCGCTTTCAACCTTTACATCCCCGCCATGAAGCCTTGCAAACTCCTTTACAAGCGCCAGTCCCAGACCAGTGCCCTGAACATCGGTCATAAAGCTGACCTGGTAGAAATAATCAAATATCTTTTCAACCTTATCGGCCGGTATTCCGATGCCTGTATCCCTGACCCTGATCTCTACCTCTCTCGTACCATTACCGGAGTCTGATGTTTGACCGCCCGTCAGTGTAACAATTATCACGCCTCCCGGATTGGTGAACTTGAAGGCATTTGAGAGGAGGTTGAACATTATCTTTTCTATCTTATCGCGGTCGAACCATACATACAATTCATTTAACGCATGTTCATAGTTCAGGCTGATTTTCTTCTGCTCACTCAGGTCGCTGAATGAAACGACCACCTCATCGATAAATGATATCAGATCCCCATACGAAGGATAAAGACCAAAGCCCTGAACCTCCATCCTTCTGAAATCAAGAAGCTGGTTTACCATGAGGAGAAGGCGCCTTCCATTCTGCCGGATAAGCCTGAGATACTTTTCATCCGGAGATCCCTTCCATTTATCAAGAAGTTTTTCCACCGGTGAAAGGATAAGCGTAAGGGGAGTTCTGAATTCGTGAGAGATATTAGTAAAGAACTTGATCTTAAGTGAATCGATATCGTGAAGATACTGCGATTCAATCTGCTCCTGCTCCAGGCGCATATTAAGCCTCTCCCTGTAAAGTATCAGGAACCTGAGAAAAGCAAGCAGTGAAAGCAAAAGCAGCGTATATGTCGTATATGCATACCAGCTTTTCCAGAAAGGAGGAAGCACACGGATACTTATCTCCGCAGTATGATTGTTCCACAATCCATCCTGATTGGTACCCCTTACCCTGAAAACATATTTGCCGTTGTTGAGATTGGAGAAAGTGGCGAAATTCTCATCACCCACTGTAGTGATCCATTTATCGTCAAAACCTTCAAGGTTATAGGAATATATATTGTCGGCGGGATTAAAGTAATTCAGTGCTGCAAATTCGATCGTAAAAGAATTCTCCCTGTATTTCAGAACCAGCCTGTCGGTATTGAAAACCGGCTTTTCGAGAAGAATGCGGTTGTTGATTTTTTCTCCGTGACTGATCTTTTTGTTGAATATTCTGAGTCCGGTCATAACGACAACTGCCTGAGACGTATCATCCTCTATGTCTGAAGGATAGAATGCATTAAGGCCGTCGGGGCCGCCAAACCACAATTGCCCGTCGCCGGTTTTCAGAGCAGCTGTCTCGGTGAATTCCTTTCCCTGCAGACCGTCGCTGATACCGTAATTCCTGAATGTGAAGGCCTCCATGCCCTCATCCCTGTCCCTGCTCATGGAGAGCCTTGATATTCCATTCTTGGTGCTTATCCAGAGGTCCTTTTTGTCGTCTTCAAGTATCCTCAGAACAGTGTTTGAAGGAAGTCCGTCAGCCTCCGTGAACACCCTGAAACGCCCTGAATGCCTGTCCATCAGATTCAAGCCATTGCTGGTGCAAACCCAGAAAAATCCCCTGCTGTCAGTGTATGTTGAAATAACCTGGTTGTCGCTCAGAGAACTGTTGTCATCCGGATTGTGGAAATAACAATGTGCCATTTCCTGTTCAGGATTGAAGAAAATAAGCCCGTTGGCCGAACTGATCCAAAGGTTATCGTCACCGTCGATCTCCAGCGAATTTATATAATCGAAACATATTGAGCTGTTCTGGGTTGTAAAACGAATAAACTTTCCTGACCGCCTGTCAAAGAGGTTAAGCCCGCTGGTCAGAGTGCCTATCCAGATGTTCTTTTTGCTGTCTTCACATACCGACCATATCCTGTCGTCGGAAATTGAAAGGGAATCGGTGTCGTCGTGCCGGTAAACCTTAAACATCCCGGTTTCGGGATCAAAACAGTTCAGCCCGCCAAGGTAAGTACCTATCCACAGCTTAAGCTCCGAATCCTCAAACAACGATACTACGTTATTGCTGCTAAGCGAGTTCTTCCCCGATGCCCCTGAAGTGTACCTTGTAAACCTGCCTGAGGACCGGTCGAGGCAGTTGAGCCCTCCCCCGTTGGTGCCTATCCAGATGTTTCCTCTGTGATCCTCCGTAAGACAATCCACGTCATTGTACGACAGGCTGTTCTCGTCGCCGGGAAAATTCTGGTAAAGGCTGAATTTTCTTATATTCTTTTTATAATAATCAAAACCCTTCTTGGAAGTCCCTATCCATACAATCCCGGTATTGTCGCAAAGGATGGAAGTAAGTCCGTTGCCCGACAGACTGCCTGAAACGTATGGATGATTTACAATATTGACAAGTGAAAAATCGCGGGGACCGATAACAAATACTCCCTGCCCGTCGGTCGAAACCCATATCTGACCTTCCGGATCCTGGTCTATTCCTGTGATCTGAAGTTTCTTAAACCGTCGGCCTACTAAATTTCTGAAGTTCAGATCCCAGGTCCTGGTTTCAATATCGAACAGCGAAAGCCCGTTATTGTCCCCAACCCACAGGTTGTTGTCCCTGTCGGTCATCAGGAAAGAAACACTACCTGAACTTTCATTTGTTTCTTTAAGGCATTCGAATTTTTCGATGGAATTGGTCCGGGGAGAATACCTGAAAATAAAGCAGTTGTTTGTACCTATCCACCATGTGCCGTCGCTGCCGTCAGCTAGTGAGGTTATATTGTTCAGCTCCGAGGAACAGGACTGCTCATCGGGCAGAATGTGCCTGAATGTCCCTGCTGAATGACTGAAGAGAAAAAGCCCGTTGTGAGTTCCAACCAGGATGTCGCCTGAGTCATCCCTCTTCATGGTTGTGATATAGGCGATGTCCTGGCATGCCTGAGGCATCGACGGTATAAGACTTATGGAGGAAAAAACAAAGGTCTGCCCGTCAAGGATGCTGATGCCGCTCCTGGTCCCCACCCAGAGATTTCCGTCATTGTCTTCAGTGATAGCATTTATGGCATTGTCGGCTATCGATGTCGAATCTGAAGCCCTGTGACGGAACACCTCGAAATTATAACCGTCAAACCTGTTCAGCCCGCTGCTCGTCCCAAACCAGAGAAATCCCCTCGAATCACGGTAAATACACTTTACCCAGTTATCCGACAGACCATCATTGACGTCGGCGTGGGAAAAGACCATACCGATATCCTGCGCATTCAGGGTACATGTAAAAGCAAGGCACAAAAAAACCGGTATTGACAGTCTTATCCAGTATCTCATCTGAATTTCATACAATCTTTCAGTATGACCGTAAATTTACTTAATCCGTTCAAATGTCAGGGCAAAAAAAGAACTCCTTAACATTTGAACCCCTTTAAAAGCACAAATGGTAATCATCCTTTAACAAAAGAAGACCTTCCTTTGAACAAACAGTGCTCAGAATATTGAGTTAAATATTATAATTTTAATTTACGGGAATTCCGTCACCTCAGTGACCACCGGCCTGATCCTCTTATTTGCTCTGAAATGAACAAAAGGACCTTAAGAACATTCGAGGTAATAATTTATCTTATTATCGTCGGACTTATCCTGTTTCTGATCGCAAGGCTTTAACAATCAAGCTTCATTCAACATTACTATACCTTTTTCCCCGGGATCTGCTTTGTGCAGTTGCTGCACCGGCTATCAATCTGTCTGGTGTATCCCGGGATCAGGGATCGAAGCCTCTGAAAGGGAGCTGCCGAAAAAATCCTTCTCCGGAGTATCGAAACCGTACATTTCATTTATCTGAACACCGCTGTCCTTCAGCTTCGATCGCGACGGAAGCTTATAACCTGAAAGAGTTCCAAGTTTATACGGATCCGTAAGGTCTGTTTTAAACGGACCTTCCAGAACCGGATCAGCCACACTGCTCCAGGCATTGCCGGTGAAGCTGCTGCCGGTGCTCCTGCCTGCAATCCTTTCACCCCCTGCGATAAAGATATTATTGGAGAAAAGGAAGTTCTCATGTTCCGAGGCTTCCTCGTAGCTGATAACAGGAGCCGACTCACTGTAAACCACATTGTTATAGATATAACAATTTGTGAGCTGTCCGCTCTCGCGCGATCCGTTCCATATAAAGAAGCTTCCCGCTCCTTCGGTTGTAAGTGCATCATTAATGCTTACACAATAACGTATAACATTGTTTGCCCAGCCGGCAGCCCCCGGATACTGGAACAACCCGTACCCTGCTCCTTCATTCTCATATGACAGGCAATACTGAATGATTGAACTGGTAACACCGCCGTCGAGATCGAAACCGCCGCCGTCCTTTCCTCCCTTTGAAGTCCGGTTCCTGTAACTTATGCAATATTGAATCGTAACATGATCGCTCATCCAGGCCCATATTCCGACAGGCCCGTTTCCCTGACGAGGCATGTCCCAACCGTTGTTCGTGGCAGTGCAGTGGTCGATCGTAACATTGCCTGATACGCCGGCAAGTATTCCGTTCCCGCTGTGGTTATCAAGCCGTGTGGGATCACCGGCATTGTTTTCGGCCCTGCAGTCCTTTATTAGAATGCGGGCCGATGAATCCCTTGAAGATCCCATCAGATTAATGCCGCAAAATCCATTGTCGATCGCCGTCACACTCAGAACTTTCATATCCCTGCAATTGTAAAGATCCACTCCCGATTTCTGAAATCCCCGGGCTTCCATCTTCTCGATTGTACAATTATCACAATCAACCATCTGAAGACCATTGGCAGTATTACCATCCTTGCGGCCGCTCCCTCTGAGGTCAACATTTGAGATGCGAATATTTTCGCAACTTTTAATGCGAATAGATTCGCAATTGCCGCCATCGAGCGTTGCCCTGCCTTCTCCAACTGAGCTTATGAGTAAAGGAAGAGAATCGTTTCCCTTAACTCCGGTCAATAAAAGAGTGCCTTCAAATGTCTGACCTGCAGTAAAGTATATATTGCCAGGCTGCGACGCCAGGCGGGCATTCAGCTCCGAAATCGTTTTGATCGGCTTCCTGAGGGTTCCGGGGTTTTTATCGTTGCCAAGCTGGTTGTCGAGATAGTAATCCCTGACCGGACTACTGTCTTTTTCAATGTTTCTGCAGCTGCCGATAAATAGTGAAACTAAAATCAGTGTTGTAAGTATCTTATTCATAATAATTAAAGAATAATCTGGAATAAGAAGAATATAACCACGGAGTTTCACGGAGTGAAAACGGAGGAACACTGAGTTAAGAAAACCTTATGATTATCTAAGTTTTACTCAATAACCCATTCGTAAATTCCTGCTGAGAATTCACTGTTAAGCTTCACACGTAATTTTACGGCAGATGTCCTTACCGGTTCGAACCCGACTGAATCCCAGCCATCCTTTGTTACGGTAAAGCCCGACTTGTCCTTTACCGGCTTCCAGGTGCCGCCTGCAAGGTACTGCAGTTCCCATTGATCCGGGATCCGGCAGCCGCCGTCGGGTCCGTCATCGAACCAGTAAACCTTCGACTTTGAAACGGTTTCAGGCCTTTCAAAATCATACTGCACATAAGCCCACTGATCTTTATCGGGCCACCAGTGATAATAGCTCACGGAACGGTCGTTTGATGATGAAGGCAATAGCTGATCATTAAGCGCAGAAATGGCCCTGGTCGCCTTATTACCTGTAACCTTGCTCCTGAAGGCAATGGTCGGAGCCGGCAATGGCCTCGAACTTTCCGGATCTACGGGAAGCCATACCATCATCTGACCGGGGCCCCTGTTGTTCCAGAGGGCATAGGGAATCAGTTTAACAGGCTGTTTTTCCATGGTTTCCAGTTTCCCGTCGAGGGTCTTTCTGGTCTGATAGCCCGAAGCGGTGATAACCCGCGTTCCGTTTAAAAGTCCGCTGTTATACTCGGTTGAAAAACCCGCTTCCCTGTCAATCACCAGGTTCAATATCCGGCCCTCAGCATTGTCGGGCCATTCGGCGCAGTACATTACCGGCCCGCTCTGTACTGCAATCTTGCCTGCATCATCCTTTATGCGTTCATCAGCTACGACAGACCTGACAGGCATCGGAAGCTCAAGACTGATCCTGTCTCCCTTCTTCCATTTCCTCTTAATGGCTGCATACCCGTTTACAAGTTCAGGATCAACTGCTTCACCGTTTACCGAAATTGTGTACCGCTCGTTATTTTCCTCGCCGAATTTGTAAAGCCCACCCGGGATAGCTTCATTCCTGGCCCAACCCGGAATACGCATAAGGACAGTAAAGGTTCCCGGTTTTTCGGGATCAACCGACATCTCCACATTTCCATCCCATGGGAAATTGGCCTTCTGCGAGACTTTGACCTTGTTTTTGCCAAGGGCTAGATCAGCATCATTTGAAATATAAAGGCTTACATAGAGCTCCTTGTCGGTCACTCCATAGATGTAACCTGGAATTGCCGGTACAAACCTTGCCACATTCGAAGGGCAGCAGGCGCATCCAAACCATGCCTGGCGTTCATGCTGCCCGTTCGACTCGAGGGGATTTGGATAAAAGAACCGGTCGGCAGAAAGCGACACGCCTGAAAGCATTGAATTATACAAGGTCTTTTCAAGGATATCCATGTATTTACAGTCGCCGTGGAAAAGGAACAGCCTGTGATTAGTAAAAATATTTCCAATGGAAGCACATGTTTCGCAATAGGCCGACATATTGGGAAGAACATAAGGTTCAGCAAATCCTTCATTGCCCCCTGTGGCGCCAATACCTCCTGTAACATAAATCTTGCCGTAAACAATGTCTTCCCATATCCTGGTTATGGCATTAATATAGGCGTCATTCCTTTCTATTGCAGCTATATCGGCCATTCCCGAATACATGTAGGTCGCCCTCACCGAGTGTCCTACAGCTTCGGTCTGGTCAACCACCTTTTGTTGAGCCTGGTTGTATTCTTCGCCATTCGGTCCCCTGATATCAAGGAAAAATTTCGCCAGATCGAGATATTTTTTATCACCTGTTGCCCTGTAAAGCTTGACAAGACCCATTTCAATGACCTGATGCCCGGGGTAGACTTTCACCCTGTCGTATCCGAAATCCTTGTCAACCAGATCGGCCGACTTTATTGCAATGTCGAGAAGGCTGCGCTTTCCTGTTGCCTGATAATGAGCAACTGCTGCTTCATAAAGGTGCCCCAGATTATAAAGCTCATGACTCAGTATGGAGTCAAGTTCCCACCTGTTCGGACTTGCCCATTCATGAAGCCCTTTCCCTCCGTGCATTTCGGCTATTGTCCGGTTAGTATACAGGTAACCGTCATCCTCCTGAGCAAGGCCTATCTTCCATATCAGGGTATCAATATAGGCATCCAGCTTCGGATCGGGGTTTGTCTGAAGCGAAAAAGATGCTCCTTCAATGATCTTGTATATATCTGAATCATCAAAGGGATAAATTGTTCTGAAAATTCCGGTGTCGAGCCCTCCTGCAATTTCGAAGTTATTTACTCTGCCCGATGACTCGCAATATGAAAAGGCTATCGGTATGGTCACGTCGGCATTCTTTTTGATCCTGGGCGCCCAGAAATCATCAGTGAGCTTTACCGATGTAAAGGGCACGGGACGAATAGGGTAGTCAGCATCGGTCTTTTTGCTGCATCCGCCTGCAATCAGAACTAACAGCGCTGCAATGAAGAGATTAAGAGGCTTTTTCATAGTAAAAAATTTTTTACCACGGAGTAACACGGAGTAACACGGAGTTTTCAATGTAGTGTGCTACGTAGCTTACTATGTGGTTTTATGTTTATTGTCTGTACAAAAACACAATGTTCCTATGTATTAACTCTGTGTTTCTCTGTGTTCTCCGTGGTGAAATTCTTTAATTATTTGGTTAATTCCAGAACCACTACCGATTTTGCCGGCAAAGTAACTGTCAGCACGCCGTTTTTATAAGTATGCCCGTTAAATGCAGCCGGTTTTACATTATCAGCAGCTTCAAAAGTGTTATGTGCATTAATCGAGTTGGCCGTAAGTACCTCACCCGTGACCTTTTTGAATGTTTCGCCAATGATCGGGCAGGAAAGCTCAATCGGTTTGTTCGGATTCATGTTTGCCAGCGAAATATGCATTTTGCCCTCACTGTCAACAGATGCGGAACCTGAAACTGAGGGTATTTTGCGGTCGCCGAATGCATAATCCTCACATTTGAGATCGCCTTTCAGAAGCCTTGCCTCCTGGTGAACCCTGAACATCCTGAACACATGATAAGTTGGAGTAAGCACCATTTTCTCCTCCTTTGTCAGGATAACCGATTGAAGCACGTTCACCATCTGGGCAAGGTTAGCCACCTTAACCCGTTCAGCATGTTCATTGAAGATATTAAGATGTATTGCTGCCGTAAGGGCGTCCCTCAGTGTGTTCTGCTGGTACAGGAATCCTGGATTCGTGCCCGGCTCAACATCGTACCAGTTACCCCATTCGTCGACTACCAGTCCTTTCGTCTTTCTCGGATCGTAGCGGTCCATTATTGCCTCATGACCTCTAATTATCTCATCCATCTGAAGGTTAGCCTGCATCGTTTTGAACCAGGCGTTCTCGTCAAACTCTGTGGATGATCCTTTCGGCCTGCTCCAACCGTCGGGAACAGAATAGTAATGGATTGACAATCCCTGGAATCTTCCCCGTGAGTCAGGATCCTTCATAAGGGTCTCGGTCCATGCCACGTTGTAGTCCGACGGTCCGCATGCAACCCTGTAAAGCCGGTTACCACCATAGTTATTCAGGTAGGTGGAGAACTGCCTCATTACATCGGTATAGAATTGGGCGGTCATATTTCCCCCGCATCCCCAGTTCTCATTTCCTATAGCCCAGTACTTTACCTTCCAGGGAGCCTCGCGCCCGTTTTCCTTGCGGAGTCGTGTCATCGGACTGTCGGAATCGGAGGTAAGGTATTCTATCCATTCAGCCATCTCCCTGACAGTACCCGAGCCAACATTGCCGTTGATGTAAGCATCGCAGTCGAGAAGCTCGCATAGCTTCATGAATTCATGAGTTCCGAAGGAATTATCCTCAGTAACTCCTCCCCAGTGGGTATTTACTATCGAAGCCCTTTTTTCCTGAGGGCCTATGCCATCCTTCCAGTGGTAGGTATCGGCAAAACATCCTCCCGGCCAGCGCAGGTTAGGAACCTTTATTTCGCGCAGGGCGAACAGGACATCATTACGGATCCCGTAGGTATTGGGGATCTTTGAATCAGTTCCCACCCACAGACCTTCATAGATGCAACGGCCGAGGTGCTCGGAAAAATGCCCGTAGACATCCTTGCTGATAACCGGCCCCGGATTGTTTGCAATGATAACAAACTGATTTACAGCAGAAGACTGATCTTTCTGGGCATAGGCAGCAGTTGCCGTAAGAATGATCAGAACAGAGATTAGGTACTTTAGTGTTTTCATTACTTAAGTTTATTAAATTGAATGTTAAAAATCTATTTCAAAAAGTCAGCTTTTTTCTATTATAACTTTATAAATATGATAGTTATATTTCATTTTAATTTACCTGACCCCCTTTCCCGTTTCCCCCAGGGGGGAAAGGCTTTACCGGCTCCGTCTCCCATGTGGAAAAACTTTAGACGAAGCTGCCTGCTCCTTCCCCTTTGGGGGAAGGTCGGGAAGGGGGTAAAACACAGTAGGAGAAATTGGACTAACCACTTTCTTTCTATTTTACTTAGCTCTATTGACCTGACACCCTTACCCTTCCGATAGTTATCGGGATCCCCAATAGGAGAAAGGCTTTGGCTACAACTCAAGTTAATTCTTTCTCAACAAAGGCACCCAGTTTTTTGTATCTTGCATAAAGCTCATTATATTTTTGTGCCTTTGCCGGATCGGGTCTGTACACTTTCTCAAAGCCTCCTCCCATTGCTTTCCGGGCCGATTCGAAATCGCTGTGGATACCTGCCATCACCGAGGCTGCCATTGCTGATCCCAGGGCGCAGGTCTGATCTGAGCTCGCTACACTGATCGGCATATTGAGAACATCGGTGACAAGCTGCATAATCCATGGATTTTTCCTTGCCACACCTCCTATAGCTATTACACCGTCAATCCTGACTCCCTCCGAAATGAACCTGTCGTTTATCATTCTCGATCCGAAGGCAGTAGCTTCAACAAGCGACTTGAATATCCTGGGGGCATCCGAACCCAGAGATAAGCCTGCAATAGCTCCTTTCAGTTCCTGATTGGCGAACGGAGTCCTTCTCCCATTCAGCCAGTCGAGAGCCACAAGGGCCGTATCCTCATCAGGAAGCTGTTCAGCCTTACGGCTTAGTCCGGCAATTATTCTTTCTGAGGTTTCGGTCCTGATCCTTTCCCTTGTACCGGCATCGATCCAGCTCATTGAACCGATAATCTCCTCCACCGGCCATAAAAGCAGTTTGCCAAACCAGGCATACACATCACCGAAAGCCGATTGACCTGCTTCGAGTCCAAGCATTCCCGGTATGATCGAACCTTCAACCTGGCCGCAAATGCCTGCCACAAGTTTATCGCCGGCTTCATCCATGGGGGCGACCAGCATGTCGCAGGTGGAAGTTCCCATTACTTTTACCAGCTGATAGGGCCGTATCTCACCGCCCAGGGCTCCGAGATGAGCATCAAATGCACCGGTCCCGATTTTAACACCGGCCGGAAGACCGAGTCCGTGCGACCATTCTTCCGAGATAATCCCTGCGCTAACGTCACAGGTAAATGTTTCGGTGAACAGACGCTCCCTGAGCCCTGAAAGCAGAGGATCAAGCCGAGTAAGGAACTCCTCCGACGGAAGTCCGCCAAAGTCGGGATGCCACATAGCCTTGTGTCCGGCAGCACAACGGCTTCTCATTAGCTTCAGGGGATCAGTATTGCCTGTAAGCAGGGCCGGAATCCAGTCGCAGTGTTCCACCCATGAAAACGCTTTTTCCCTTACCTTTTCATTTGAACGGATAACATGAAGTATCTTTGCCCAGAACCATTCCGAGGAATAAACGCCTCCCTCATACATCGTAAAATCGGTTCCCCCCCATGTCCTTGATATTTCATTGATTTCAGCAGCCTCTCTTATTGCCGTATGATCTTTCCATAACACGAACATGGCATCGGGATCATCCTCAAAGCCGGGTGTCAGACACAGCGGCACACCCTTACGGTCGACTGCCACAGGAGTCGATCCGGTGGTATCGACAGTTATCCCTGCAATGTTTTCTGTAATGTCCCGGCTAAGGCCCTTCAGGGCTTCCCTGACCGTAAACTCCATTCCTTCCATGTAATCGAGAGGGTGCTGGCGGAAACGATTGGCAGCAGGATCACAGTACAAACCTTTTTTCCACCTGGGATATTCGAAGACCGAGGTTCCGGCTGTTTCACCGGTTGCCGTATTCACAACCACCGCCCTGACGGAATCTGTTCCGTAATCGAGGCCGATAACATATTTATCTGTCATTATCTGAGTATTATAAGCTTTACATTTTGCCCTGCCCGTAATAGGCATTCTTCCCGTGTTTTCTCAGGAAGTGTTTGTCGAGCAGATACTTTTCTATCGATTCCCTGCCACCCAACAGCACAGTGTAGAGAGCCATTTTGGCAATTTCCTCAAGAGCGGCAGCGTTGTAAACCGCCTCGGCGGCGTCAAGTCCCCAGCAAAAAGGACCATGACCATTCACCAGCACCGACGGGACAATAAGTGGATCAAGCTTTCCCAGCCGTTCTGCAATGACCTTACCCGTATTCAGTTCGTAATCATTATTCACTTCATCCTCCCTGAGTTCGCGGGTACACGGGACCTCTCCATAATAGTGGTCGGCATGGGTGGTCCCGAACGCAGGAATATCCCTGCCAGCCTGAGCCCACGAGGTGGCAAACGAAGAATGGGTATGCACCACACCACCTATCGACCGGAACTCCCTGTAAAGATAAAGGTGAGTCGGGGCATCGGTTGAAGGATTCAAATCACCTTCAACTTTCCTCCCATCCGGATCCATTACAACCATGTCGTCGGCCTTTAGTGAAGCATAGCTAACTCCGGAAGGCTTGATTACAATCAACCCGCTTCCCGGATCCCGGCCGCTTGCATTACCCCAGGTATGGATAACAAGGCCATGCCGTACCAGATCCATATTTGCCTGGTATACCTCCTTTTTCAGATTATCGAGCATATCCTGTCAATTAGTCCCTTCCGTATTTATTATTTCATTTAATTAATTTACATCCAGACTGAAGTCAAAACCCTGATTGACAAAGCTTTCATACCGTTCCTTCTGGAACCTGTAATAAAATGCGCCCTTTTTTGAGGTTTCCCTCTCCTTTTCGTCAAGTTTCTCAAGAATATTCATTGAAAGAATCTTTTTCCTGAAATTTCTCTTGTCGATATCCTTCTGGTATATCGCTTCATAAAGATCCTGAAGCTGAACCAGTGTGAACTTCTCGGGAAGCAATTCAAAACCCACGGGTTTGACCTTTATCTGAATCTGCAGCTCTTCAAGGGCTCTTGCCACCATAACTCCATGATCGAAAATAAGATGAGGGAGTCTTCCAAGCGACTGCCAGTGTGCGCCGTTCACTTCGCTTAATTCCCTGTCGATATCCGTAATCTTTATCAGAGCCCTGTAGGCAGTCGATATAACCCTTGCGCCCGGATCCCTTTCGATACTGCCATAGGTGTAAGACTGCTCAAGATATACATTCAGAAGGCCTGTCAACTGGTACAATATGCGGCTGGCTGCTTCATCGAGACTCTCAGACTCCTTTACAAAACCGCCGGCAAGCGACCAGAGGCCCATGGCAGGTTCGAAGCTTCTCTTTATTAGCAGAAGCTTGATCTCCTTATCCAGAATGTCATAGCCGAATATAATACAGTCAACTGCATTAAGATGCCTCCTGTATTCTGAATAAAGTTTCATACTCCCGATTCAGATGAAGTGCCTTGTTTATATGTCAGAATCCTCCTCAGCTCAGAATATTCCGCCTGTGATGTGGTAATAAACCTCATTCATCCGGATCTCTTTCCTGAATTCAGAAAGATTGCATTTCTCATCTATCAGAAGGAATTCAATTCCCATCATACCGGTCAGATCTTCAATATATTCAGAGTTTATTGCCGTACTGAATCCGGTGTGATGGGCGCCTCCGGCCAGTATCCAGGCCCCTGCACCTGTTTTCAGGTCGGGCTCGGGCTTCCAGAGCACGCTGGCTACCGGCAGGTTAGGCATATCGGGACATTCGACCACTTCTACCTTGCTCACAATCATCCTGAACCTGTTTCCAAGGTCGACAAGTGAAGCACAAACAGCTTTTCCGGTTGCCGATTTGAAGACGAGCCTTGCAGGATCGGCTTTTCCGCCTATCGAAAGGGGATGGACTTCGAGATAAGGTTTGTCGGAGGAAATTGACGGGCATACTTCGAGCATGTGAGCTCCAAGTATCCTCATCCCTGCCGGATCGAGATGATAGGTATAATCCTCCATGAAGGAGGTCCCTCCCGGCAATCCCGAAGCCATGACTTTCATTGTCCTGACCAGGGCAGCAGTCTTCCAGTCGCCTTC
>JAKLIJ010000052.1 GCA_022709665.1 Bacteroidota bacterium | reverse complement strand
CAGTAAGAGAAGCAAAACGACTTGGAATCCCCGTTTTTGCAATGGTTGATACAAACTCTGATCCATCCGACATCGAATTCCCGATCCCTGCCAACGACGACGCCTCAAAATCAATTTCACTTATCGTCGGCCTCCTGTGCGACGCCATTGAGGAAGGACTTAATGAAAGGAAACTCGAGAAAGACAAGGAACCGGCTCAGAAAGACAGGAAGGTTATGAGGAAAGACCTCGAGACAAAGGATCTTCCCGATTCAGTGATCGAAGCCCTCGTAGGAGAAGAGGAAGAAGAAACGGAGAATGACGAGGAAGAATTCGTCGAGGAAGAGGATGAAATCGTCGCCGAAGCCGAGGAGAGTGAAGAATAATTGTTCAGTTTTAACTTTTAAAGAAATCATTAAATGGCTAATATAAGTTCTGCAGATGTTGCCAGGCTGAGGAAAATGACCCTGGCCGGTATGATGGACTGCAAAAAGGCCCTTGAAGAATCGAACGGCGATTTTGAAAAGGCTGTTGAAATAATAAGGAAAAAAGGACAGGCTGTAGCCAGCAAAAGAGCTGACAGGGATGCCACCGAAGGAGTAGTTCTGGCTAAAACCAGCGCCGATTCTTCAATGGGAGCAATTATTGTGCTCAACAGTGAAACCGACTTCGTTGCAAAAAATGAAGATTTCGTTGGTCTCGCCGGCAAAATACTCGACCTTGCGATCTCAAAAAAACCCGCCGACCTCGAGGCTCTCAAAGCGCTGCCTCTCGAGAATTCGACCGCAGGAGGAAAGGTAACCGAATACATGGGAATTATCGGCGAGAAGCTTGAACTTGCTTATTATGAGAAAATCGAAGCTCCCTATGTTCAGGCCTACATACACCCCGGTAACAAGCTCTCATCACTTGCAGGCTTTTCAAAAGCAGGTTTAAGCAACCAGGTCTACAAGGATGTGGTCATGCAGATTGCAGCTATGAACCCGGTCGCCATCGATAAGGATGATGTCCCTGCAAAAGCAATCGAGCAGGAACTGGAAATAGGCAGGGAACAGGCAAGACGTGAAGGTAAACCAGAAGATATGATTGACAGGATCGCTCAGGGAAAACTTGCTAAATTCTACAAGGAAAGTACACTTCTTAACCAGGAATTCGTCAAAGATAATAAAATGAACATAAGGCAGTACCTTGAGTCAGTTGATAAGCAATTGAAAATCACAGCCTTCAAACGTTACAACCTCAACCAGTAAATGTAAGTTCATAATTCAATATCAAGGTGGCGCCGACTGGCGCCATTTTTTTTGCTATATTCGTCTCCTGCCGGATCCCAATTTACGGGATCACAGCTGATTCCATCAACTTACAAAAGAAATGAAGTACACCAGGATCCTACTAAAACTCAGCGGCGAGTCGCTGGCAGGAAACGAGGGACACGGCATCGACAGTAAAGTCCTTGAAGAATATGCCATGCAGGTAAACGAGATAGCCCAGCTTGGATGTGAGGTTGCCATCGTCATAGGAGGAGGCAATATTTTCAGGGGGCTCAGCGGAACCGAAACCGGAGTCGACCGGGTGAAAGGCGACCAGATGGGAATGCTTGCCACAGTTATAAACAGCCTTGCACTCGAAAGCGCTATCCGGAAAACCGGAGGAAAAGCCAAAGTCTTTACGGCCATCCGTATGGAACCGGTAGGAGAACTCTACTCAAGGGATAATGTTACCGATGAACTTTCAAAAGGAACAATATGCATTCTTTCGGGCGGAACAGGAAATCCCTTTTTCACAACCGATACGGCTGCCGCACTAAGAGCCGTGGAAACAGGAGCCGGAATACTGCTTAAGGGAACAAGGGTAGACGGTATCTATACCGACGATCCTGAAAAAAATCCCCTTGCATCACGGTTTGAAACACTCACATTCGCTGAAGCTATTGAACGACAGCTTAAGGTAATGGATTCAACAGCATTTACAATGTGCCGCGAAAACAACATGCCGGTCATTGTATTCGATATGAACGTAAAAGGCAACCTGAAGAAAGTGGTTACCGGTGTCAAAACAGGAACCCTTGTCAGTAACTGACCTGGTTGACTCAATGAGATATATTTTTATTATTTTTGATCCTTATCCGCTTTTCAGATAAACCGGCAAGCATTTTGAAAGGAAGAACGAACAATCATATCAAAACACCACACTGAACCATGAATGAAGAAGTCGAACTTATAATGGAGGAAACCTCCGACAGGATGCAGAAAGCTCTCGAACACCTTGAGAATGAACTTGCCCATATGCGCGCCGGACGAGCCACTCCTGTTCTCCTCGATGGAATAACCGTCGATTACTACGGCGTGAACTCACCTCTTAACCAGGTCTCCAACATCAATACCCCGGATGCCAAAACCATTCTTATACAGGCCTGGGAAAAAAATATGCTCAGCGTAATTGAAAAAGCCATACTGGCAGCCAATATCGGTCTCACTCCGATCAATAACGGAGAGGTTATAAGGATTAACATACCTCCGCTTACTGAAGAAAGAAGACACCAGCTTGTCAAACAGGTAAGGAACGAAGGCGAAGTTGCCAGGATCAGCATAAGGAATGCCCGCAAATGGGGACTTGATGAACTTAAAAGAATGCTTAAGGAAGGCCTGCCCGAAGATATTGAAGAAAATGCCGCCGAAAACGTCCAGGAACTGGTGAGGGACTTCACGGCTAAAATCGACAAGGTAATGGCAATCAAGGAAAAAGAAGTAATGACAGTCTGATCCCGGATCAATCAGTCCACATCATTAAAGAGTGACTGCGGCTGATTCCATGATTGATTTCCTGCGATGAAATTTTCAGTTTCCTACTCTGTTTTTTTTCACCTTTGAAATAAAACCTGCCTCTCATTTGTCTATTAGATGAATGGAACTTATAAATCAGGAACCGGAGGTTTGGTGAAACCTTTAATATCAATTTTTTATGAAACCTGCATGTAATAAATACATAAACACGTATGTATATGATTTTCAAGCATGCGGGTCTTATCATACTACTAAAATTTAAAATTACATTCTGATGAAAAGAACAATTATAATAACCGGTATTGTGGCAGCGCTGATCATCATTGCTATGATCGTTTTCAGCCGGATTGGAAAAGGTAAGGAAGCCGCTGCAAATTATGCCGTTGCCGTAAAGGGACCGTTTGAAATCGCAGTGTCAAATGCAGGAGAACTCGAAGCTGAAAGATCGGTTGATGTAATGGGACCGGATATCATGCAGACTATGCAACATGGCGGACAGCGTGGCGGCAGCAGAGGCGGACCCGGCGGAGGAATGAGAATAAGCAGTTTCAAAATACAGGATATTGTAGCAGAAGGAACAGAAGTGAGGGAAGGTGATTTCATTGCCCAGCTCGACAGAACCGACTATGACAACTCGCTGAAAGAGGCACTCGAGAACCAAAACACCCTCCAGGCAAACCTTGAAATGGCAATCCTCGACACTGCAGTGATGCTTACAAACCTGAGAGATGCCATCAGAAACCAGGCAATTGCCGTCGAAGAAGCCGAAATAACCCTCCAGGAATCAAAATATGAACCGCCTGCCACTATCCGCCAGGCTGAAATAAACCTGAACAAACAGATCAGGGCGCTTGAACAAAGGAAGAAAAACTACGAACTTCAGAAAGCAAGGGCTCTTACAAACATCCGGGACAAAAAGAGACTCCGCGATGAGGGCCAGGAACTGGTAAACATACTCCAGAGCTTCCTTGCACAGTTTACAATAAAAGCACCATCTCCAGGCATGGTAATATACAAGGAAGAGTTTAACGGCACTAAAAGAAAAGCCGGTTCCAATGTGAATCCTTTCGACAGGGTCATAGCTACACTCCCCGACCTGACTTCAATGATCTCTAAAACATATGTCAGCGAAATCGAAGTTAACAAGGTAATGCCGGGACAGAAGGTCACAATAACCATCGACGCGCTTCCCGGAAAAACCTTTACCGGGTCTGTAACGAGCGTTGCCAATATTGGCGAACAACTTGAAAACTCTGAATCAAAAATGTTCGAGGTCATTGTAAAGGTTAACGGCGACAACCCCGAGCTGAGACCTGCAATGACAACATACAACAAGATCATAATAAATAACTTCGAGGATGTAATATCCATTCCCACGGAATGTGTACACGCCGACGCCGACGGTATCCCGTATGTTTATAAAAAGAACCGGACAAAGCAGATTGTCGTCCTGGGCGAGATGAATGAGAAGAATATCATAATCAGGGAAGGTGTCGACCCGGGTTGCAATGTTTATGTAATCACTCCCGAAGATGTATCCAAATTCCGTCTGGTCGGAAAAGAACTGATAGCAAAATCAGAATAAAAAGTTTGAGAGTGAGAGAGAGTCTTGAGGCACTCTTACTCGCACCCGCTCTCACTCTCACTCTTTTTCTGTACCCGGAGCCGGGATCGAACCGGCACAGCATCGCTGCCACTGGTGTTTGAGACCAGCGCGTCTACCAATTCCGCCATCCGGGCTTATTGGAATCTGCATTGACCTGGCTTGCAGACTGCGAAAATAGAGAATTTTATCGATTCAATCCCGCCTTCAGGTAATTTTTACTTTCAATGCCTGGCTGTGACAAGAACCATTTCCCTTATCACCTTCACAATGCTTCCTGTGTCAAAACCGCATTCCTTTATAAGCTCATCCTGTGTTCCGTGTTCCACAAAGTAATCGGGTATGCCAAGACGCTTTACCTCAGCGCTGTACCCGTTATCGCACATGAATTCAACCACTGCGGTGCCAAGACCGCCCTTCAGCACTCCATCCTCAACAGTTACTATTTTCCTGAACCTCCTGAAAACGGAATGAAGGACTTCCTCATCGATCGGCGCCAGAAACCTCATGTCGTAATGAGAGAATGTGATCCCTTCAGGTTCAAGTATCTCAGCAGCCCTGAAGGCAAAATTTCCGGGATGCCCGATTGTAAGCACAGCCAGGTCCCTGCCTTCTCTTATAAGCCTCGACTTTCCAACCTCGATTTCTTCAAACGGACGGTTCCACTCCTTTTCCATTCCCGAACCCTTGGGATAACGTATTGAGAAAGGTCCCCTGTTCTTCTCAATCTGTGCTGTGTACAGCATGTTTCGCAGCTCAAGGCTGTTCATCGGAGCCGATACTGTCATATTGGGGATAGACCTCATAAAAGCAAGGTCGAAGAAACCATGGTGAGTAGCGCCGTCGGTGCCGACCAGACCTCCCCTGTCGACACAGAAAATCACGTGAAGGTTCTGAAGAGCAACATCGTGAATAAGCTGATCCAGAGCCCTCTGCAGAAATGAGGAATAGATGTTGCAGTAAGGTATCATCCCCTGAGTAGCAAGACCGGCCGAAAATGTAACGGCATGCTGTTCGGCTATTCCCACATCAAAAACCCTTTCAGGTATTTCCTTTTTCATTGTGCAGAGAGAACAACCGGTTATCATGGCAGGAGTAATACCGGCTATCCGGGTATTTGCCCTTGCCAGTTCCAGCATCGTCTCCCCGAAAACCTCCTGATAGGTCGCAGGCACTCCGGCATCTGTTGTCTTTATTATTAACCCCGTCTGTCTGTCAAAGATGCCTGGCGCATGATATGCGGTCTGGTTCTGCTCAGCCTGCTTTAATCCCTTGCCCTTTATCGTCATGCAATGAAGAAGCTTCGGACCGGGGATCCTCTTAAGGTCCTGCAGTACGCTTACCAGGTGAAGTATGTCATGCCCGTCGATCGGCCCGAAATACCTGAAATTCAACCCCTCGAACAGATTGCTCTTGTCGAGGAGCGTGCTCTTTAGACCAGATTGTATCTGGCTGGCAATGGTCCGCGCATTCGGAGTGAACTTGCCAAACCTCCCCAGAAAATTCCATACCCTGTTCCTGAACCGGTTGTATGCCTTGCTTGTAGTGATATCAAGAAGATACTCCCTCAAAGCTCCTACACTCTGATCTATCGCAATATTATTGTCATTGAGGATAACCAGCAGATCCGACTGTGCAATACCCGCATTGTTAAGCCCTTCAAAAGCCTGACCGGCGGTCATGGCTCCATCACCTATTACAGCCACAACATGACGCTTCTCCCCCAACTTTTTGAACGCTACAGCCATACCGAGGGCGGCCGAAATTGAGGTTGATGAATGACCTGTCCCGAAAGCATCAAATTCACTCTCCGACATTTTTGGGAAACCGCTTATACCCTTGTAAGTCCTGTTGGTGCTAAACCTGTCGCGCCGCCCTGTAAGTATCTTGTGACCATAGGCCTGATGACCTACATCCCAGATTAGCTTGTCGTGTGGAGTGTCAAAAACGTAATGAAGCGCAACTGTAAGCTCTACAACACCCAGACTGGCTCCGAGGTGACCAGGGTTTTTGCTTACCATGTCAATTATATATTGCCTCAGTTCCCCGCTAAGCCTGATTAGCTCATCAGGCTTTAGTTTTCTGAGGTCTTCGGGACTTGATATCTGAAACAGAAGATTTTCCTCCTCGTGCATTCCGAAACAGGTAATAAAGATTGTGCAAATATAACAATTATTATTGCCTTATGTTTGCCGGAGCTTAATGCGGATTTTCTTATTTTTGTCAACGCTGAACCTAACTAATCTGATCCTGAATATGAACAGAGCTTTCGCCATAATCTCAATTATTTTGTCAGCTTCAGTCCTGTCGTGCGTTCCGGCCGGAAAATACCGTGAACTGCAGAATGCAAGCAGGCAGAACATGATCGACAGGGATGACTTCAGGACCGAGAATCTCACCCTTTCGATGCAGAACAGGGAAATTGCTTCCAGGATAGCCGCCCTTGAAGCTGAGATGACCAAATCAAAGCAGGACATCGCCCTGGCTGAAATTGAGAGAAAAAAGGCCAGAGAGGACCTGAATACCATAACCGAAAGGTATAATGCCCTCCAGAATGCGCAGGAGAACCTCGTCAGAGGAAACCTTACCGAAACGAAAAAGCTGCTTGCCGAACTCCAGGCCGCCCAGGATAACCTCCGCCAGAAAGAGGATATCATGAGACAGCTCGAACACTCTATGGACCTGAGAAAGGTATCACTTGATGAGCTTAATCTCGAGCTTGAAAAAAAGAACGCCAGGATGGCGGAACTCGAAAAGATACTCGACACTCAGAAGAAAATAGTACAGGACCTTAAGCAAAAGGTGTCGGAAGCACTTCTGGGATTTGAGAACAATGGTCTTACAGTGACCAACCGCGACGGAAAAGTGTATGTTTCGCTCGATGAAAAGCTCCTTTTCAAATCAGCCAGCTGGGATATTGATGTCAATGGACGTAACGCCCTTAAAAAGCTTGCCGGTGTTCTTGAAAAGAATCCCGGGATCCAGGTCACTATCGAGGGACATACTGACAATGTACCTTACCGCCCCGGAAGCGGAAATCTGTCGGATAACTGGGACCTCAGCGTAAAAAGAGCCACCACCGTGGTGAGAACGCTCCTCGAAGGTTCAAAGATAAATCCTGCTAGACTTACTGCCTCGGGCAGAAGTGAATTTGTGCCGGTGGAGGCTGCTGATACCCCCGAAGCAAGACAGAAAAACAGAAGGACGGAGATAATCCTGACTCCCGATCTTAGCGAATTATATAATCTTATCAATCAGTATTGAGCCACCTGACCGGACAAGGCCGGAATATCATTCACTGAATTCCTGAAGCTTCACCTTCATATTCATAAGGGCATTGAGAAGACTCTCCTCAGGCTTCAGAAACTCCTGGTTGCCCCAGAAAACCGGGTCATAACTCCTGATAGTCCTTGAAAAAACCGAATGAACCGGAGCAAGATCCTCTTTTTCAAATCGTTCCACATTTTCAAGGCTCGAACTCGTAACTGCCATCTCGAAAAAGACATCAAACTGGGTTTTGAAAAGCCTTTTCTTTTGTTTCGACTCAAAACGGAGATCACCCCTGACATGATTAAGATAGTATCTGTCCGCCACCTTCCTGTATGCTACGGAATAATCCACTGAAACGGGCCAGGTGCTGAAGTCCTTCGAGGGATTTGTAATAAATGACGACCTCATCTCCTTGAGATATTCCGGAGTGATACGGAATTCGGCCCGGAGAAGGGCGTAATCGGTAGTGTTTATAAACAGCGATCCGTGAAACATAGGCACATCGGCTTCTTCCCTCGGTGTGAACTCAATCTCAAATGCCGCCTCATCATCAAACGACACTATGTCGGTTAACCTGTAGGAATAATCAAGCATGCTTTCACCTGAGATAAAGTCGAACCCATGTTTAATACCGTCAAGCTGAAGACAGGTGTTCAAACCGGCTTTAAGCCTTACTGCAATGGTATCACTTATATCTAGATTTTCTATTTTCCTGCTTTTCAGAACCTTAACCTGGTCCCCAAGAAGAGTGCCCGAATAGGCGCTTTTATATATCTGCAGCACGGCTTCCGAATAGGTCTGAAGCTCATTCTTCCTCATAACACCTTCGCGGTAGAAGGCGCTCAGACGTGCCGGTGTGTTTCCATAATTACGGGTAAGGTTAAACCTGACTTTATTCACAACATCCCATGGGATCTGATTTTTAATAATGATCTCCGGAATGGATATGAACTCCCTTCTCATCTCTATCCTGAAAAAGTTGCCAAGAGACTGTCTTACAGGTATCTCCCTGGCAAAATACCCGAGGTAGGAAACAACAAGGGTGTCGTCGTAGTCCCGGGGATGTATCCTTAATCCGAACTCCCCTCCGCTGTTTGAAACGGTTCCCCTTCCTGTGTTCTTGAGCCCTAAAGCTGCAAAAGGAAGCGGCTCCGACGATTCACCGTCGACTATAACACCGGTAATGTCCTGCAGAAGCGGAACGGCAAGAGTGTCGGTCCTTACCACAGGAGGACGGGGTATTTCCCTGGAGATGATAATGAACTCGTCGATAACCGAATAAACGAGGGAATCTCCTTTTAAAATACTGTCGAGAACACTCCGAAGCGGTATCTGCCTGAAGTTCATTTCAACTCTTATCTCAGGATCGACAAGCCTGCTGTCGTAGGTGAAATGATATCCCGTTTGCCTTGTAATAATGCCGAGGGCATTGCCTGTCTTTATTGATCCGGCCCTGAATGTAAAAACAGAATCCAGTATACCCTCCTGGCATACCGGCTTCTGCGGCGACATCAGAAACATAAGCAACGCAATGGCTTTAAGAATCTTCGATACTGCGCCATTGACCGACATTATCCTGTTTGTTTGTTATTTCCTTTTCAGATGGTAAACATCGCCATCTTTTTCATAAGCAAGGTTAAAGCTAGCACAAATCAGCCGAATTATGGTTTCCTGAGCCTGATTATCGATTGGAGAGGTCCAGGTATTAGAGAGTATCTCCGGATCATCGGCCACAATATCCAGGTCATAGACTTTCTTAAGGTCCCTGAAGACTATGTCGAGTGTTTGTCCGTCGTAAACAAGCAGCCCGGTGTTCCACGACATATAGTTGGGATCGGTGTTAACCGATTTCCCGCTTCTGTCGGGATAAACAGTCCCTATAAAGCCAGGCTCGAGTACCAGTTCACTTCCCTCCCCTGTGCCCTTTACAAGGACCTGTCCCGTCTTTACATACACTTCGACAGGAGCTTCCTGAGCGCCTGCCCTTACATTAAAGGATGTCCCAAGCACTTCTACCATGGCTTTTCCGGCATCAACAGTGAAAGGTCTGGCTTCATCACGGACTATATCAAAGAAAGCTTCCCCTGTTATGGTGACACTTCTTTCACCCCTGCCGAACCCCGGCATATAGGAAATCTGCGTGTTCCGGTTAAGAATGACTGTGCTTCCGTCGGGAAGTGTCACTTCCAGGTTTTTCTGGTCGCCGTTAGTGGCAACAATAGTCTTGCGTGTTAAGAGGCCGTTGTTATTTATATAAAGCAAAGCGGATCCTATTCCGACAAGAAGAAGCAAGGCAGCTGCAACCCTGTAAAAGGCGGGCGTCAGAAACCTTCTTTTCACTACCGGCTCTTCACTCATCAATCCGTTATCCCTGAGCCTCGAGTGAAGCTTGTCCCAGGCCCGGTCCACATTTATCTCCCTTTCATTATCCATCTCTCTCAAATCTTTCCAGTATTTCATAGTATTATATTCATCCTCTTCGGCAAAACGGCTGAGGATATCACCGTTGGCTGTATTCTCGCCCGACAGGTGAGCTGCAAGCTCCTCCCATTCCCTGTCAGTGAATTTTCCTGTGTCGTTTGTCTCTTTCATTGTTCTGCCAGTGCTTTTCTGAATTCCTTTAACGCTCTTCCCATATTAGCCTCCACCGTCTTGACCGATACCGACAGCTTCTCGGCAATCTCAGAATACTTAAGCCCTTCAAATCTGTTCATGCAGAAGATCTTTCCGCATCTTGAAGGTAGTCTCTCAAGTATCCGGGCGATCCTGCTCTGCAGATCATTGTAATTTACCAGACTCGCTGTGTCGTCTGCAATCCCTGAACTGAACATCACAGTCTCACGCGCATACTTCTCGACAACCTTGCTGTGACTTATATGATGCAGGCAGCGGTTATGAACCGCCCGGAAAAGGTAACCATTTAAAGAACTTTCAATCTGTAGTTTGTCCTTGTCTTTCCAGATTCTGAAAAAGAGATCCTGAACAATTTCTTCTGCTGTGTCATGATCCTTTATCATCGTTCTGGCATATCTTACCAGGGAAACATAGGAGGATCGGAAAAGTGATTCAAACTGACCCTTATCACCTTGTCTGATCCTCCTTACTATTTCAGAATCCCCCGGCATGACATTCATTTATTTCTCGAGATCGTCCCTGTCGCTGAATTTAAGTTTCCTGCTCAGGCGCCTGATAGCCGATTCTATGCTCTGGTCGGGTTCTATCACGTTGTAGTCGCCCCAGAATTCCGGATCGGTAAATGCGGTCACCTGCTCGGAGAACACATCGTTGTACCTGAGCTTCTCCTTCCCTGCAAATTTAATCACTTCTTCGTTAGTACGGTCGGTTATTGCCATTTCTGACATAGTAGTGTAGTAGGTATTGAAGAGTTTCTTTTTCCAGTTGACCTTGAATTTAACTTCAGCCCTTGAATAGGCAAAGTACCAGAGACCGTCCTGCTCACGATACTGAGTCCTGTAAGTCGCTATCTCAGGCGTTACTTCCATGCCGAGCGGTTTCTTCTTGATGAAGATTGACGACACTGCATCCTTGTCCTCAAGGTTGAACCCAAATTCAGCCTCGGTAAGAGCATAAGAGTCGGTGGCTATGTAAAGGTTGCCCATGAAAAGAGGCATGTCTACATAGGGCTTCTGCTTGAACGAAACCACGTAATGAGGCTTGCCGTCTATCTCAATCACCGAAGAAAGCGAATAGTCATAATACTTCATGGCATCGATGGTGAGTATGGACTCCGTGTTCTTTGCAAGGTCGAGCTGAAGAACAGTTACAGGTCCGCCCTGAAGTTTGAACAAAACAGTATCCATCCTTTCAACATCCGATCCTTTTCTTCCCTTGTATATCCTTGCACCGTCGAAACGCAGATCGTTGGCATAGGGAGCCTTGAAAATTTCAACAACAGCCTCGCCTATAGATACATAAGTTCTGTTTTTCCTGATAGTCTCCCTGTAGAAGGCAGTCATCAGGTTAGGCTCGTCTGTAAAATTCCTTCCAATTTTCCCAATCGCATTCCTTACTATTACTTCAGGATCGATCGGCTTGACTATAATCTCCTTTATGGGAATCGGGGCCGGAGTAAGCGCAATCACATTCTTGTAGCCGTCTTCTCTCAGTTCGGTAAGAGGAACTACCTTATTCTTGTAACCAAGGAAACTCACCTCCAGGTTCCTGGATGTCTGAGTTTCGTAAATCTTGATCTGGAATTCCCCGTCAATATTGGTAACAGTGGCAACATTGGTCTCCTTGACGGCCACTGATGCAAATACAAGCGGAGTTCCCGTTTCGGAATCAACTACCTTCCCCTTGAAGGTAAGCGTGGTTTCCTGAGTGTCTTTCTTCCTTTCGGGAGAATCTCCTGCCAGCACTGTTGCGGCTGTGAAGGCCGGTAACAGGAGCAGTGCGATCAATGAAAAGTACCTGGTGGTTTTCATGGCATTTGAGCATTAAGTTATTAATTAAGTCCTTTCAATATTTTTTTAAGTTTCTTTTCATCCCTATGACCTTATGACTGTATCTTTACCCTATCCGGGTCAGAGAAAATTTTAATTCCGAACGGAGCAATAAAACTTCAATCCGCTTAAGTAACACATGACTCGATTATTTGTTAAACCGGTAAATGCAGCCAGCATGGCTCTTTCGTATGCTGCAGCTTCCATTACCCGACGGCCGGTTATAACAGGGATGCCTGTCACAGTCTCTTTCGAGCTGACAAACCACTGCAACCTCCGATGCCCGGAATGCTCATCCGGTTCCGGAACAATGAAACGGCAAAGAGGATTCATGGAGCGGGATCTTTTTGAAAAAGCGATAAGAGAACTTAAACCTTATCTCTGGTATTCAAGCCTTTACTTTCAGGGAGAACCATTTCTGCACCCCGATTTATTCTCCTTTATCAGGATGATGGGGAATACAAGGACCATTATAAGCACAAACGGACACTACCTCGGCGGGGATAATGCTGCCGCGGCAGTGCAGTCAGGTATTTACAAGCTGATAGTATCGCTCGACGGAATGGACCAGGAATCATACTCAAGGTACAGGGTGAACGGGAACATGGCTGAGGTCATGGAAGGGATAAGAAGAATAAGCAGGGAAAAAGAAAAGGTCGACTCGCCAATGAAACTTGAACTTCAGTTCCTTGTGAACAAATACAATGAACACCAGATACCACTTGCAGGAGCATTTGCCGGAGAAGTGAAAGCCACTCTGAAACTGAAATCAATGCAGGTTATCGACGGACATGATGCCGGAGAATGGATGCCATCGGAAAGAAAATACTCGCGGTATGAAAAGTCAGGCGGCAAATTATCAATAAAGAATAAACTGCCTTCCCGCTGTCTCAGGCTCTGGCTTAACCCGGTCATTACATGGGACGGGAAGGTGCTGCCATGCTGCTTCGATAAGGACGCGGAATATGTTATGGGCGATCTTTCCTCGGAAAGCTTCAGGGATATATGGCATGGCGCAAGATTCAAAGAATTCAGGCTTAAGGTCCTCTCCGAAAGAAGATCAATACCAATCTGCAGGAACTGCAGTTCAGGAATGAGGAATGTGGAGCTCTGAAAAAGACCTTCTGCGTACGAAGAAATTTCATTGAAATATCCTTACCCATCCTCAAAATGATGTTATAACAATGTTATAACATGCTACAACTCTTTGACCATCCAGATATTGCAACCAAAATGGCCCGAATTCCCGAGCGCCTGATTCATATGGGTGAACCCCGACTTCAGATACATCGACACTGCCTTTGAAAGTTCGGGCAGCGATTCAAGGTACAGATGATTATAGCCCATGCTTCTGGCCGAATCAAAACACAACTCCATAAGCGCCCTTCCTATTCCCTTTCCCCTGTATTCAGGAAGAAGATAGAACTTGACAAGCTCGGCAAATCCTCCGGGAAGCCCTCCGGTGGGGTATATCCCACAACCTCCCGCCATAGCGCCGTCAACCTCTGCAATCCAGTACACCGATCCGTCCTTCCTGAAAAGCTCATATAACTCATCGGTGGTGGGATCATAATAAACCGTACCGGGCCTGTCAATCCCGAATTCCCTGAAAACCCTTCTGATAAGGTCTGCAAGCTCTTTGTTGTCGGTCTTCTCAATATTCCTGTATGAAATCCCGTTAATATCCATATATTGACACTCTGCCTGTTTTGACGATCATAAAATTACAAATTAATGCCAGCTGACCGTATTTTTTGCAACAGTATTCCCTCAACGGCCGTTAACGGAACAATTACCGCGCTGTCACGGAGTTTTTTACTTTTGCTTTTTTCGATCCTGGCTCCTGTATTCACGGGAGCCGATCTGTGGGGCCGCGACTATTATGTAACAGGAGTTGTTACCGACCAGTACGGCGCTTCCATTCCCAACGCAAGGGTTTCGATGATTGCCGGCACTACAGAATATTCGGCCAGAACTCTGAGTGATGGAACTTATTCCCTCAGAATATCAAATATCTACGAGGATATCTCCCGCGTGATCGAAGTCGGCACCCCTTATCCGAATCCATTCAGCTATTCGGTAAACATACCATTTATTATAAACAGCGACGGTAATATCAGACTGACTATCTACAATTACTCAGGCAATAAGGTAATGGAAGAGTTTTTTGACTCCATTGATGCCGGGAGCTATCATATAGTATGGGACGGATGCAACCAGGGAGGCGCCCCGCAGCCCAACGGTTTCTATTTTTATTCAATAACCTTTGGAGGCAAAACCCTGTCAGGCAAACTCATAAAGGCCAGGGGATTCTCGGGATATTCCGCAGGAACTGCCATCGAACCCGACATGATGCCTCCTGCCGTCCCAACCACACCCGGAGTGTTCAGGTTCCCGGTGGCAACAACTGTCCGCTGCGACAATTACTATCCCGTAAGGCTTACCGACATAAGCATAGCCCGTGACACCATTATTGATTTTGAGCTTACATTAAGGCAGGAGCTGCCTTTCAAAACATCAGGAAACCATATTGCAATGCACACCGGAACGGATTACAGGTCGCTGGTGCTCAAAGGCATAAACCTCGGCTCATCGCCTCCCGGATATTTCCCCGGTGAGATAGGCTATGCACTTGCACCAATGATGTATGAAAACTGGATCAGGGAAATGGCTGAGGCCGGATTCAACAGTATCAGGGTTTATACTCTCCATCCGCCTGTCTTCTATGAGAAACTGGCAAATTACAACGAGAGGCATCCCGATAATCCGCTTCTTCTTTTCCAGGGAATATGGCTCGATGAGGTTGAAGATGCCCGTAATCCTCAGTCGTACGACCTGCTCAACAGGATCGCTGTCTTTACACGTGACATCAAAGAGGTAATAGACTGCGTGAACGGCAACGGCGACATTGGTTACAGATACGGCAAATCGTACGGAAGATATCTCACTGACATGTCGAGATGGACTGCAG
>JAKLIJ010000051.1 GCA_022709665.1 Bacteroidota bacterium | reverse complement strand
CCTCCCTGGTATGGAGGAAGTTCCGAAAGCCATTTTTCCTTTCCGTACATAACCCCTATTCCTGTGGGTCCATAGATCTTATGCCCTGAGAAGACGTAAAAATCACAATCAAGCGACTGAACATCCATGATCCCGTGCTGGATTCCCTGCGCACCGTCGACAAGGACAGGAATATCCATTGAATGTGCCGGTCTGATTATTTCCTCAAGCGGAACAACGGTCCCGAGCGCATTGGATACCTGGGTTACCGCAACGATCCTGGTACGCGGTGAAAGCAGTTTAAGGTACTCGTCGGTCTTAAGCTCTCCTGCTTCATTGAAGGGTATCACCCTGAGCACTGCCCCCTTGCGTTGACAGAGCATCTGCCAGGGAACAATATTGGCGTGGTGCTCCAGTTCGCTTACAATGATCTCATCACCCTGTCTTATGTATCTTTCACCGAATGAAAAGGCTATTGCATTTATCGATCCTGTGGTCCCGGATGTAAAAACCACCTCTTCAGCTTTTCCGGCATTGATGAACGACCTCACCTTCTCACGGGCGCCCTCGTATGCTTCCGAGGTCTGGTCGCTCATTGCGTGAACACCGCGGTGAACATTTCCGTTATACTCCGTGTACACTTTTCTGACCTCTTCCATCACGCAGAGAGGTTTCTGGGTTGTAGCGCCATTGTCAAAATACACGAGAGGCTTGCCGTATACTTTTTTTTGAAGAAGCGGAAAATCTGATCTGATGATATCGATATCCTTCATCACTCCCTTAATTTATACGCATTTCACCATACAACTGGCACACTGCGACAGTTCTCCCCTCAGCCTCTGCATCACAAGCCCGTCAATTCTTTCACGGAGAGCTTCAACCTTAAGGTTCTGGATCACCTCATGGGCAAATCCGAACATCAGCATTAGCAGCGCCTGACGCTTGTCGATTCCCCTCGACTGCATATAAAACAATGCGTTGTTGTCGAGCTGGCCCACAGTGGCTCCGTGACTGCATTTCACATCATCGGCATATATCTCGAGCTGGGGCTTTGTATCCATCCTTGCCTCATCGGTAAGAAGTATGTTGTTGTTCTTCTGATAAGCGATAGTTCCCTGGGCGTCGGGGGCGACATAGATCCTTCCGTTGAAAGCGCCGGTCGAAACGTCATCGAGAACACCCTTGAAGAGCTGATTGCTTGTGCAGTTGGGAGATGCATGGTCGACACTTACGAAGTTGTCGACATGCTGCCATTTGTCAGCCAGAAAAAGACCGTATGAACTGCAATCAGCTCTTTCGCCATTGAGCCTGTGATAAGTATTGTTACGCACCAGCCCGCCGTGAAGGGTTATAATGCTCGAAGTCACGTTGCTGTTCCTCTCCTGGTGGATGAAAGTGTGGGTTATCTTGCAGGCATTATTATGCTCATTCTGAACCCTTATCAGGTCGAAGGATGAATTCTCTCCGGCATAGACCTCCGAGACTGCGTTGGTAAGGAAACGCTGCGGCGACAGGGTATGGTCACAGATTATAACCGCGCACCGGGCATTCTCCTCGACAATGATCAGGTTCCTGTGCTGGTTGAAGGTATCCTGGTCCGAATCGACAAGGTTAACAATCTGAACAGGCTTCGCGGGAGCAGCTCCGCGTGGGACATAGATGAATACGCCGTCCGACACCATTGCAGTATTGAGGTGGATAAGCCCGTCGGAATCATTCCCTGCATACCTGCCATAGTGTTTCTCAATCAGTTCGGGATATTTTCTTGCAGCTTCATTCAGGCTGCCTATTATGATCCCTCCCTGAAGTTCCCTGAGCTTGCCGTTTATCGTAGGATAAAACCCGTTCATAAGCACTATCCCGTGTGTATCAAGATCGGTAACGTCGCATCTGAAATCCTCAGCCTTACGGAAATGCGACACATCAGGTATGAAATAGCTCTGGTAATCATGCCTGAAGAAGCTTTCAAGATTGGTGTACCTGTACGACTCCATTTTTTTTGTCGGTACCCCAAGAAGATTGAATTTTTCAATAGCTTCCTTTCTGAAGGAGTTGATAAAGGGTGTAGATCCCTCTGCTATCCTCCCGATGTTTTCCGCATACAGCCTTGAAAAAAATTCCGAAACCTCTGATTTTCCGTTCATGTCAGTTCTGATTGTCAACCTCTTTCCTGATCCAGTCGTAACCCTTCTCCTCCAGTTCCAGCGCAAGTTCCTTCCCTGCCGTCTTAACTATCCTTCCGTCGTAAAGAACATGCACTACGTCAGGAACTATATAATCGAGGAGCCTCTGGTAATGTGTGATAACAATGGATGAATTATCAGGTCTCCTTAACCTGTTGACACCGTTGGCAACTATCCTGAGCGCATCAATGTCGAGCCCTGAATCCGTTTCATCCAGGATGGCAAGCTTTGGTTCCAGCATAGCCATCTGGAAAATTTCATTTTTCTTCTTCTCTCCTCCCGAGAATCCTTCATTCACCGAGCGGTTTGCCAGCTTTGAGTCGATCTCAACCATTTCCTTCTTTTCCCTCATAAGCTTAAGGAAATCGGATGCCGAAAGCTGAGGAAGTCCTTTGTGCTTCCGGTGCTCATTGACTGCGGTCTTCATGAAATTTACCATGCTGACTCCGGGTATCTCAATAGGATACTGAAATCCGAGAAAGATACCCTCTTTCGAACGGTCCTCGGGAGCCATCTGCAAAAGGTCATTCCCCATATAAGTAACTGATCCGCCTCTGATCTCGACAGTATCCCTTCCTGCCAGGACGGCAGCCAGGGTACTCTTTCCCGATCCGTTAGGACCCATTATGGCATGTATCTCACCGGCCTTTACTTCAAGGCTGATCCCTTTCAGGATCATCTTTCCGTTTATACCGGCTTCAAGATTTTTAATACTAAGCATGTCAGAATATTATCAATTAAAACTTTAAACTAACCCACGCTGCCCTCAAGACTTATCTGAAGAAGCTTCTGAGCCTCGACGGCAAACTCCATCGGGAGCTTGTTAATAACCTCCCTGGCATATCCGTTTACAATAAGCGCTATGGCATCCTCGGTCGAAATGCCTCTCTGGTTGCAGTAAAATATCTGGTCCTCCCCGATTTTAGAAGTAGTGGCTTCATGCTCAACTATCGCGCTCTGATTATCTACCTCGAGATAAGGGAAGGTGTGCGCTCCGCATTTGTCACCCAGAAGAAGTGAATCGCACTGCGAAAAATTCCTTGAGCTGGACGCATTTTTAAGAACCTTCACAAGACCTCTATAACTGTTCTGTCCGTGACCGGCTGAAATTCCCTTGGATACAATGGTGCTCCTTGTATTTTTTCCTATGTGGATCATCTTGGTGCCTGTATCAGCCTGCTGATGATTGTTGGTAACTGCTACCGAATAAAATTCCCCTATGGAATTGTCTCCCCTCAGGATGCACGACGGATACTTCCAGGTTATTGCCGATCCGGTCTCGACCTGGGTCCAGGAGATCTTTGAGTTGTCACCTCTGCAAATGCCTCTTTTTGTTACAAAGTTGAATATCCCTCCTCTTCCTTCCCTGTCGCCCGGGTACCAGTTCTGCACAGTCGAATACTTTACTTCGGCATTTTTCTCGGCTATTATCTCAACTATGGCCGCATGAAGCTGGTTCTCATCCCTCATGGGAGCGGTACAGCCCTCCAGGTAACTTACATAGCTTTCCTCATCAGCTACCAGAAGAGTACGTTCGAACTGGCCAGTGTTGGCTGCGTTGATCCTGAAATAGGTCGACAGTTCCATAGGACACCTCACACCCTTGGGAATGTAGCAGAAGGACCCGTCGCTGAATACAGCTGAGTTGAGAGCTGCAAAGAAATTGTCGGTATGCGGCACAACAGTTCCCAGGTACCTCTTTACAAGATCCGGATATTCCCTGACGGCCTCGCTGAACGAACAGAAGATAATTCCCAGCTCTGCCAGCGTCTCCCTGAAGGTAGTCTTCACCGAAACACTGTCCATCACTGCATCGACTGCCACCCCGCTAAGCCTCTTCTGCTCCTCAAGCGGTATCCCGAGCCTGTCGAATGTCTTCTTCAGCTCAGGATCAATGTCGTCAATGCTTTCGGGCGCCGGCTTCTGCTTTGGGGCAGCATAGTATATTATGTCCTGATAATCAATCTCCGGGATCTTCAGGTTAGCCCAGCCCGGCATCTTCATGGTAAGCCAGTGCCGGAACGACTTCAACCGGAACTCAAGAAGCCAGTCAGGCTCACCCTTCTTTTTTGAAATAAGGCGTATGACATCCTCATTCAGGCCCTTTGGTATCTTTTCCGTCTCTATATCGGTGTAGAAACCATATTTGTATTCACCCGACGTGATATCGTTTATAATATTATCCTGATCGTTTTCCATACAAACCTGCAATACAAATTACATTAACCCGGGGGTGGCGTTCCCAAATGGCTGGGGGCCGACCGGACCCTCCCTTAATTAAATTCAATCTAAATAAGGATGCAAAATTATGAAAAAATAAGGACTTCAGAATAGACGCTGCCAAATAATTGAAGCCCGGCCATGATAAAAATCATTATTAAGCACGTCCCCTGCAGAATCAGGCGAATGAAAATATTTATAATTTGGCAGCCTCAATTAACAAAAGATAGTTGTTCCCCTAACAATCGTAAATATGTTTAAAGTATCATTCATGAATAACAGCATGAAAAGGACCACCCTTTTTGTTCTTGCACTACTTGCGCCCACTATTCTGCTGGCCTCCGGCGGCAACCCGGTTTCAATAGGACCGATAAGGCTCGAGTTTATATTTTTCGGGATGATATTGCTTGGAGTCGCTCTTTTCCACAAGCATACTTTCTGGGTTGCAATAACCGGGTTGGCTGTACTGATGACATATAAGCTTGCGTTTGATCCGGGCTTTCATTTCATGGAGCACTTCTTCGGTACAACGCCGATGGGCGAACAATTGATGGATAAGGAACTGAGGCAGGGCGAATGGGGGATTATACTTAATCTGCTCGGACTTTTGCTTGGATTTGCAATGCTTTCAAAGATATTTGAAGAATCGGGAGTTCCCGAGATACTGCCGCGGTATCTTCCGGACGACTGGAAGGGACCTTTTCTTCTTCTGGTGTTTGTTTTCATTCTTTCATCCTTCCTCGACAATATTGCAGCTGCTCTCATTGGAGGGACCATAGCACTGGTCGTTTTCAAAAACAAGGTGCACATCGGCTATATTGCAGCATTGGTCGCAGCCAGTAATGCCGGCGGTTCCGGAAGCGTGGTGGGCGACACAACGACGACCATGATGTGGATCGACGGCGTATCAGCCCTCAATGTGATCCACGCTTATGTTGCCGCCTTCGCAGCCCTTCTGTTCTTCGCATGGTTCGCCGCTCACCAGCAGGATAAATACCAGAAGATACAGAGTGAATCCAAAGCCGGCGTTAAGATCGACTGGGCAAAGCTGTTGATTGTAGCTCTTATACTTGCAGGAGCAATAATCTCTAACATTGTTTACGACATGCCGGCTCTCGGAGTCTGGATAGCAATCATCATCGGAGCCTTCATCCGTAAGGCTCCATGGCAGGAAGTACCAGGTTCTCTCAAGGGCACTATTTTCCTTCTGTGCCTTGTTACCTGTGCATCACTGATGCCTGTTGAAGAACTACCCGATGCATCATGGGTAACAGCACTTTCACTCGGATTTCTGTCAGCAGTGTTCGATAATATCCCGCTCACAAAACTATGCCTCGACCAGGGACATTATGACTGGGGCATGCTTGCCTATGCCGTAGGATTCGGCGGATCGATGATCTGGTTCGGGTCTTCGGCCGGAGTGGCAATCACAAACAAATTCCCCGAAGGAAGAAATGTGATCCTCTGGGTAAAAAAGGGATGGCATGTGGCAGTGGCTTATGTAATCGGTTTCTTTACCCTTTACCTTATTATGGGATGGGAACCGGCCGACACCAAGGAACACAAAATCATCAATTGTCCCGTGCCGGGCTGCCCGATGGCGGATAAGCCTGTGGCAGATTTGCAGACTGCTTCGTACCATGAGCTTTTGAATAATTGAAATATTTGAATATTTGTTTATTTTTGTGGCCTTATAAATCCCCAATTAATAAACAGATAATTCATGACCTCTGGGAAAAACAGACTTCAGGGAATTTTTTCGAAAAAAATTCTTCTTTCCATTTTCTTAATGATGATCCCCCTCCTGACATTTGCCTCATCAGGAAGTGTTCCCTCTCTGGGTCCGGTCAGGATTGAATTCATCCTTTTCGGACTAGTGCTTCTGGGTGTTGCCCTTTTTCACAAACACACCTTCTGGGTGGCCTTAACAGGGCTGACTGTCATCCTTACATTCAAGCTGATCTTCGATCCCGGATTCCATTTCTTTGAACACATGTTCGGAGAACTGCCGCTTCGTGAACAGTTTCTCGACAAGGAGATGCGTCAGGGAGAATGGGGAATAATACTCAATCTTCTCGGTCTTCTCCTGGGCTTTGCCATACTATCCAAGATATTCGAGGAATCAAGGGTTCCCGATATACTCCCCAATTATCTTCCCGACGACTGGAAAGGTCCTTTCCTGCTCCTGGTTTTTATATTTATCATGTCGGCCTTTCTTGACAACATTGCGGCTGCCCTTATCGGAGGAACAATAGCACTTGTTGTTTTCAAAAACAAGGTTCACATCGGATACCTTGCCGCAATAGTTGCAGCCAGCAATTCAGGAGGCGCAGGAAGCGTGGTTGGCGATACAACAACTACCATAATGTGGATCGACGGGGTAAGCGCTTTCGATGTACTTCATGCTTTTATCGCGTCAATATTCGCCTTCGCCTTCTTCGCATGGTTCGGCTCCCACCAGCAGGATAAATACCAGGTTATACAGAAGAATTCGGTAACAGATGTAAAAATCGACTGGCTCAGGATTCTGGTGGTCGGAATGATCCTCGTCGGAGCAATCCTTTCAAACATTCTTTATGATATGCCTGCCCTCGGAGTCTGGATTGCCATTCTCCTCGGGGCATTGATAATTAAAATTCCATGGAAGGAAGTCCCGGGTTCCATTCTGGGAACCATATTCCTCCTGTGCCTTGTGATGTGCGCCTCCATGATGCCGGTTGAAGAACTTCCGAACGCAAGCTGGGGTACAGCATTTGCTCTTGGATTCCTGTCTTCTGTCTTCGATAACATTCCTCTCACAAAGCTCTGCCTCGACCAGGGACACTACGACTGGGGAATGCTGGCCTATGCAGTAGGCTTTGGCGGATCGATGGTGTGGTTCGGATCGTCAGCCGGTGTGGCCATTACCAATAAATTCCCCGAAGGACGCAATGTGGTTAAGTGGATAAAAAACGGCTGGCATGTAGCAGTAGCTTATGTTATAGGATTCTTTGCACTTTATCTTATACTGGGCTGGAATCCTACCGATAACAAGGAGCACAAGATAATCAACTGCCCCGTCCCCGGATGCCCTATGGCAAATCATACTGAAGATTTGCTGCCTCCCGGAACCGTGGGCTTTAACGAGCTGACCTTCCCGAAATAGACCTGTTCTTCCTTCAGGTAAGACGAATTTTACAGCATATATATAAAATAATCAGGCCAAATCGGCCTGATTATTGTTATATGACATATTTCGGAAAATCTTAACTTTATGGCTTAATTGCATAATTCTGTAATTGATTTCCTTCGTTTACCCCGACCCCGGGGGGAGCGAAGAAAAGATTTATGAATTAATCAGGTTTAATAATAACAGCATGAAGAAACTACTAATAATCTCAACACTGATAATGAGCCAGGCACTAAACCTATCTGCCGATACAGAAAAGGATATCAGGGCGGATATAAAAAATGTAACAGTTTATCCCGACAGGGCGCAGCTGAATCACGAAGGCAGCTTCGATCTGCCTGCAGGAAAGACAATTCTCAAACTCGGATCGCTCTCCCCCTATATAGATGCAGGAAGCATCCAGGTAAAGGGATCCGGCGATTTCACCATCCTTTCAGTGAACCACAGGAACAACTACCTCGAAAATCTCGACGCACTTCCGGAGGTAAAAAATATAAGAAGCCAGATCGAGGCTCTTCAGCTTAAGGTCGAGGACGAAAAGGCAGCCATCACAGTCCTGAACGAAAAGGAAGCTTTCCTGGTGGCAAACAGGGCCATCCTTGTCAAGGAAACAACGTTTTCGGTTGAACAGCTTAAAAACGTCATGGAACTCTACACCAGCAACATGGAGCAGGTTAAAACCGCCGTCCTGAAAAAGACAAGGTTAATCAAAGACTACGAAAAGCAGATCGAAAACCTCCAGAGACAGATCTCTGAGAAATTCGGAAAGCAGCAGTTGCCCTCCGGCGAGATATCAGTCACGGTCTTAAGCGGGAAACCTGTTTCAGGAAAGCTTTCATTCAGCTATGTTGTAGGCAATGCCGGCTGGTACCCTTCATACGACATCAGGGTCGACAATATTGCCAGTCCGGTTACCATCTATTACAAGGCAAATGTTTTTCAGAACACAGGGATCGCATGGAAGGATGTAAAACTTAGTTTCTCAAACGCCACGCCATGGGTTTCGGGAGATATCCCTGTCCTGTATCCCTGGTTTATAGATTATTACGTCCCGGCTCCCGAACCGAGGATAATGGTGAGGGGAGTCAAATCCATGGCACAGAGGGAAGATGCCGCCAAAATGGAGGAGGTTGTAACGGTTGCAGATGAAGCCGTTAATCAGTATGCTGAAGCTGCTCCCGCGCCAATGGAAAAAACAGTGGGTGAAACCACCGTCTCATTCGATGTGGCAGTGCCCTGCACCATTGAACCCGACGGCAAAGTGCAGACTATTGAGATACAGCGAACCACCACTCCAGCGGAATACAAGTATGTAAGCGTTCCAAAACTGTCGCCCCTGGCATACCTGAGCGGAAACATTTCAGGCTGGGCAGAGCAGAACCTCATAGGAGGAGAAGCAACCCTCTACTTCGAAAACACTTTCGTCGGAAAATCATTCCTTAATGTCAATCAGCTTAAAGACACCCTGGTTGTGTCGCTCGGAAATGACAACAGTATCCTGGTTAAAAGGGAAAAAAGACAGGATTATACTAGCAGAAGGACCTTCGGCTCAAATAAAACCGAGACTTACTCATTCCTTATAACCGTGAGAAACAATAAGCAAAGCCCGGTCAACATCACCGTCAACGATCAGATACCCCTTTCCTCGAACAGCGGAATTGAGGTTCAGGCAGAAGAGCTCTCGGGAGGAAGATACGACAGGCAGACAGGGGAGGTGAACTGGGATCTTGAGATCAAACCCCAGGAAACAAGGCAGATCATACTGACCTACTCGGTAAAGTATCCGAAGGACAAAACCATTATTCTTGAATAAACCATCATACTGATGAAAATCCTTGGAAATCTTATCTGGCTGATCTTTGGAGGCCTGGTAATTGCTATTGAATATTTCATTGGAAGCCTGATCCTCATGATCACAATCATCGGAATTCCTTTCGGCCTTCAGACTCTTAAAATGGGATCCCTTTCGATATGGCCTTTCGGAAGGACAAGCAGAATGGAACCACAGGGTTCGGGCTGCCTGTATATATTTATGAATGTGCTCTGGCTTATCTGCGGCGGGATATGGATAGCGCTGACACATGCTTTTTTCGGTCTGCTTCTGTATATCACAATAATCGGAATCCCGTTCGGGAACCAGCATTTCAAGCTTACCGAGGTGGCGTTAAATCCTTTCGGACGCCGGATCATACATACATAAAAGACTTACCCATGAGCAATGAGGAGAACAGCAATCAGTCTTCCGGAAAGCCGGGCAAATTCGGACTTATAGAACATCTCACACGGAATGCCGTCATTTACAATAAAAGCACAATAACCGGCCCTGGCGATGACTCGGCAGTGATCGATAGCGGAAATGATCTTTCGCTTGTATCCACCGATCTTCTGCTCGAAGGCATACATTTCAACCTGGTGTATACTCCGTTGAAGCATCTCGGTTACAAGGCTGTCATAAGAGCCATCTCCGATATTTATGCAATGAACGGCACACCGGAACAGATACTGACAGCTGTCGGCATAAGCTCAAGGTTTTCAGTGAAACACCTTGATGAGTTATACGAAGGGATCTCGCTTGCCTGTAAAAGGTACAGGATCGATCTTGCCGGAGGCGATACAAGCAGCTCTCTCACCGGAATGTCAATCAGCGTTACCGCCATCGGCAGAGCCGGAACAGATAGCATAGTGCGAAGGAACGGCGCAAGGCCGAATGACCTGATCTGCGCAACCGGGAATTTCGGAGCTGCATACATGGGTCTGCAGGTTCTCGAGCGCGAAAGGAAGATATTCGATAACGACAACAAGATTCAGCCCGACCTGTCAGGTTATGAATACATTATTGAACGTCAGCTAAAACCAGAGTTCCCTGCTAAAGTTCTTACCGGCCTGTCGTCAGCAAACATACTGCCTTCTTCAATGATAGATGTTTCCGACGGACTTGCCTCCGACCTGATCCACTTATGCAGACAGTCGGGTACTGGATGCAGGATATATTATGACAGGATCCCGGTTGACAATGAAACCTGGAAGACAGCTGAAGAATTCAATATTGATCCCATGATCCCCGCCCTCAACGGAGGAGAGGATTATGAATTGCTTTTCACTCTGCCTCTCAGATACGCCGAAGCCATAAAATCAGTTCCGGATGTGGCAATGATCGGTCACATGACTGTTCCCGAACAGAGATGTTTCCTTATCACAAACCAGTACAGTGAAGTGGAATTAAAGGCGCAGGGATGGGAAAACGGTTAATCTGCTAACGCGGACCGCGGATTATTCCCCTTTCCGATTTGCGTATGAAACTTATGATATACTCCCGGTCGTCCGACGGAGAGTATTCATTTTCTATATAGTCGAGGGCCTGCGACACATTCATGCCGTTCTGGTATATAGCCCTGTAAATATTATGGATATTGTCGATCCTTTCCTTGGGAAAGCCCCGCCGGGTAAGTCCTACGGTATTAAGCCCGAGGTAGATCAGCGGGTCGCGGTCGGCCTTGATGAAGGGAGGAACATCGGTTCTGACTTTGGAACCGCCTCCTATCATGACATGTCCCCCTATCCGGGCAAACTGGTGCACAAGGGTTCCGGCGCTAAGAATGGCCCAGTCGTCAACCTTCACTTCTCCGGCCAGCCCTGTCGAATTTCCCAGGATACAGTTGTCTCCGACTATACAATCGTGCCCGATATGGGCATAAGCCATGATGAGGCAGTTTTTTCCCACTGTCGTTGTTCCCGCTGAAGCAGTTCCCCTGTTAACTGTTGCCGCTTCCCTTACCGTAGTCCCGTCGCCGATCTCAGCCGTGGTATCCTCTCCCCTGAATTTAAGATCCTGAGGTATCCCTGAAATGACGGCAGAAGGAAAAATCCTGCAATTCCTTCCTATCCTGGCCCCGAAAAGAACTGTGGCATGCGGACCGATCCAGGTTCCCTCCCCTATCTCAACATTCTCATCTATAAAGGCAAAGGGTTCTACAGTCACATTTTCAGCCAGCCTGGCCTTTGGATTGACATAAGCTAAATTGGAGACCATTATGCTGATTATTTATTTTTTACAACCTGGGCTGTCATCTCGCCCTCCGCAACAAGCCGGTTTCCAACATAAGCATGTCCGAACATGATCACAATACCCCTCCTCATCGGTTCTATCAGTTCCATCTTGAGGATCATGGTATCTCCGGGTACCACTTTATGCTTGAATTTCAGCTTGTCAATCTTTAAAAAATACGTAGAATACTTCTCGGGCTCCTCAACGGAGCTCAGTATGAGGAGTCCGCCGCATTGTGCCAGAGCTTCAACAATAAGAACGCCGGGCATTACCGGTTCATCAGGAAAATGCCCCTGAAAAAAAGGCTCTCCGAAAGTTACGTTTTTTATTCCCACCACAGAGGTCTGGTCAAGTGATATGATCTTGTCGACCAGAAGGAAAGGATACCTGTGAGGAAGTCTTTTTTTAATCTCTTCCAGGTTGTAAACCGGAGGTTCCGAAGGATCATAGGCAGGTATGTTTATTTTCGACTGTGATTTTTTTATTTCCTGCCTTATAAGCTTTGCCAGTCTTGTATTTGCATAATGCCCGGGACGCGTAGCCACAACTTTTCCTTTTACAGGCTGCCCGACAAGCGCAAGATCGCCCATTATGTCGAGAAGCTTATGGCGTGCGGGTTCATTCGGGTATCTGAGCTCCGTGTTGTTAAGTATACCTGCAGTGTGTTTTGTGATACCCGGCCTGTTGAACATCTGAGCTATCCTGTCGATCTCTTCCTGCTCCACTTCCTTCTCAAGGATAACAACCGCATTGTCAAGATCACCTCCCTTGATAAGGCCCATCCTGTGAAGAGGCTCAAGCTCATGGAAAAACACAAATGTCCGGCTTTTGCTTATCTCTTTTTCAAAATCATCTATTGAATCGAGAATGGCGTACTGATTCCCCAGTATCCTGGAATTATAATCTATAAGTACATTTATGCTAAGGTGGTCGTCAGGATAAATTATAAGGTCGACCCCTCTTTCTTCATCCGAATAGGCAATCTTCTGCTTTATAACATAATAATTGCGGTCTTCCTTCTGTTCCGTAAACCCCGCTTCCCTGATGGCTTCTGTGAATTTCCAGGCAGCTCCTCCCATGATCGGGGCTTCCGGACCACTCAGTTCAATAAGCGCATTGTCGACCCTCAATCCGTGAAGGGACGCAAGCACATGCTCTATTGTCGACACGGAAGCTCCATCCTGAACAAGTGTGGTTCCTCGCGAGGTGTCAGTTACATTATCTGCAATTGCATCTATTCTGGGCATCCCGGGAAGATCTGTCCTGCAGAACTTGTAACCATGATTTGCCGGGGCCGGCTTGAACGTAATTGTGACATCGATACCTGTATGCAATCCTTTTCCGCTCAGGCTTATTTCTCTGGCTAGAGTTCTCTGTTTCTCACTCATCTGTAAAGGAATTTCATCCGGGTACAAAAAAAATCAAAAAAAATGAACATTCAAATTATTCTTCCCTGAGATGCTTTATTTGCTTTTCCAGTTCCTCTACTTTCCTGTACATTTCGGGCAGTCTCCTGAAGATGATCGAAGACCTCAGGAAATCCTTGTGATCTATTGCAGGATAACCGAGAAGGATCGAATTTTCCTTCTTTACGTCGCCCGGAATTCCCGACTGGGCTCCGATCTTTGTTCCGTCAGCCACTTTTATATGACCTGAAATTCCCACCTGCCCTCCAAACATGCAGTTGCTGCCAACTTTGCTCGATCCTGCAACGCCTGTCTGAGCAGCCATTACGGTATTCGCCCCTATCTCTACATTGTGTCCTACCTGGATCAGATTATCAAGCTTGACCCCCTTCCTTATTACAGTCGATCCCATAGTGGCCCTGTCGATGGTTACATTAGCCCCGATCTCAACATTGTCCTCAAGAACAACATTTCCAAGCTGAGGAATCTTCATGTACTCATTATCCGACTGTGGTGCAAAACCGAATCCGTCGCTGCCGATAACGCTACCGGCATGAATAGTACATTCGTTCCCGATAAGACATTCCCGATAGATTACCACTCCCGGATTGAGCGTGCACTTATTGCCGAGCCGGGTATTATCTCCTACAAAGACATTGGGAAATAATGAACATTCGTCTCCGATTACACAATTCTCACCCACATAAACAAAAGCGCCTATATATACATCCCTGCCCACAGTTGCGGAGGGCTCTATCACTGCGGTCGGATGAATGCCTTTCCTGCGGGGCCGCGACTGATCGACAAGCCGGAGCAGTGAGGCAAATGACTCATAGGCATTCTTTACCTTTATCATTGTGGCACGTACAGGCGCCCCGGGTACAAAGTTGCTGTTTACAAGAACTATCGACGATAAGGTGGTGTAGATGTAACGCTCATATTTCGGATTGGCAAGAAATGAAAGCGCGCCGGGGTGACCTTCCTCTATCTTTGCTATGGTATTGACCCTGGCTTCAGGATCCCCTATTATCTCACCATTAAGAAATCCGGCAATTGTGGCTGCATTAAATTCCATTTTATCTTACTGTTGTTTAATCTCTTTTGGATAACATAAATAATATTTTGTGATTCGCTCCGAAAGCAGTTTGTGCTCGAACAAATCGGATACTTCGGTGATATCTGCTGTCGATCCGTTCTTGAGAAGGATCATCACCTCCGGCGAGTCGGGAACATAAGTTCTGTTCGATACTGTCCCCGAAAAGACATAGTAGCCTGCCTGGTCGCGACTAATTTTCAAATGCTTCACTGCCCTGGCAGAAAGCTCATCAATCCGGCCGTCAGGGAATGGCTCGTTCTGAAGCTCGACCGAAAGCAGGTTCCTTGTCATAAGCCTCCGCGAAAGGTCCGACAGTATAAAGTCGGAACTGTCGGCCCAGTACTTGGCCGAAGAAAGGATGTCAGTGTCATCGAGGCGGGTGAAATTAGCGGCAATTATACCCGGACTGAAAAGCCCTGCAGGACCCAGGTCGGCAGGTCCGATGTTGTTACGCAGAAAAAATTTCAGAGCCGGGGTTGCGAAAATTTCAACACCCTGAAGCGACACTTCCCTGGCCCGCCTTAACACCTTTACAAGAAGGCTTTCCGATGAAAGGACAGTCTTATGCATGTAAACCTGCCAGTACATAAGCCTTCGGGCAATAAGGAACTTCTCAAGGGAATAAATTCCCTTTTCATCCATCACCAGGCTGTCGTTAACCACACTCAGCATCCTGATGATCCTGTCGGAACCCACCGATCCTTCTATCACTCCCGTGAAAAACGAATCGCGCCTCAGGTAATCGAGCCTGTCCATATCCATCTGACCCGTGATAAGCTCATGAAGAAACTTTCTCCTGTAAGCGCCTTTGAAAACCTCAATGGCCAGGCTCAGCTTACCCTGAAATTCCTCATTCAGCTTCTCCATAAGCAGAAGGGAAAGGTCTTCATGCGTTATACCGCTTATTATGGAGTTTTCAAGTGCATGAGAAAAAGGACCATGCCCGATGTCATGAAGAAGAATGGCCAGCTGGGCAGCTTCCTCTTCCTCCGGGGAAATATCTACTCCCTTGCTCCT
>JAKLIJ010000050.1 GCA_022709665.1 Bacteroidota bacterium | reverse complement strand
ATCTCCATCATCCTCGCAGAACTTCTCAGGATCATCTTGCGGTTTCCCCAGGCGATCGTTGCAGCAAGGAATCCGGCTATCCCAATATCGCCTTTTGAGGTATAACGATGCGGAATGCTAATAGGATCATGCTCAATAAAGGATGGACGGTTGTAAAGTTCAGTCTTTTCGTCAAGGAATTCTTTCAGTTCTGATATTATTTGCTTCATATTTCCAGTATTGCAATGATTTTCAGGACATGGAATAATTATCAATAAAATATACCAGGTAATCAGGAATTTTTGTTCCCAGATAATAAGGCAAATTCATCAAAAGATAAGGTTTGCCACCTGGCGTTTTTGTCCTGCTTATTTCAAACTTTCCGGCATAAATACGTACTGCATACGGATGGTCACAATGTTCAACGAACTGATGAAGTGATCTGAGAGTCCCATCACTGCCGGATTTAATTTCAATGGGGATCAACATGTTCTTATGTGCATATACCAGATCTACCTCAGAGGAGGATTGATTTTTATCACGAACCCAGAAATTCGGTATATTGTCATTAATTGAATTAAGCGAAATCAACTCCTGTATAATCAAATGCGGGATAATTGCCCCTTTATAGGAATTGCTTAAATCCGTTAATGTCAGCATCTCCGGCTGAATTCCCAGTACATTGTTTATTACTCCGGTATCCAGGAATTGCAGCCGGGGTGATTTCCTCAGGTCAGGTTTTGCAGGAACCGTAACATCGGTTGTAGGATAAATCAGCTTCATAATTCCTGCATGATCCAGATTCCGCATTGCCTCCCCTACCTCCCTTGACCTGTAACTGGATTGACCAAAATTCTGAAATTTAATACGCTGATCAACATAGTAGGGCGCTGTTGACAAAATGTGCTTTATTATCCTTCGCTCCGTCTCATTGCCGGCATATTTTTCAACATCATTTCTGTATGTACCCCATAAACTTTCATACACTCCGGGTAATTCTGTCAGGCTGTCTTTTTCTATATAATTACTTATAACTTCGGGCATACCCCCGACAATTGAATACTTATTAAATAAATCCAGCAGGACAGTATGAGCAAAAGGTTCAACCGGTACCCTGGCAATTTGCTCCAATGCAGACTTATGATTAACTGCTTCCAGATACTCAGTGAAATTCATAGGGTGCAGGTATAAATACTCTACTCTTCCGACAGGGAAACTTCTTACCTTTTTCATTGCAAACTCCAGGAGCGATCCTGCAGCAATCACATTCAATTCAGGATATTCCTCATAGAAGTACCGGAGCATCTGAATTGCTTCGGGCGATTCCTGTATCTCGTCAATAAACAAAAGTGTTTCACCAATTGAGGCAATGGAAATGTTAGCTGACAAAAAAAGTGATTCTACAATGGATTTAACTCCGGAATCTTTTTTGAAAAGAGCTGCCTCGGCGGGTTTTTCAAGATTCAGGAAAATTCTGAATTTATATGACTGTGCAAAATCTTTTATAAGAGTTGTTTTCCCTACTTGCCTGGCACCCCTGAGGATAAGAGGCTTGCGATTCGATTTTTGCTTCCAGACCTTGAGATTACGTTCAGCTAATCTTTTAAATATCAAAGCCATCTGTTAATATTTGTAACAATATCAAGGCAAATATAGATATTTTATGTAACAAAATAAGGGGTATTATGCAATTTTTTTGTAATATAGTAAAGGACTTTTCCTACTTGACAGCACAAAAGTTCCGGTTCAGGAAGGAACTGCTGTATGGGTTTCGCCATCATGTTAAGATCTATCAGGACGGACAATTTTACTGCTTTATCATATTTCTGCATCCAGGTAGATGAAGGATCACTTGTTCCAGTATATACAGGTGATGGAATAATCTCCGATGAGAAACCTGTCTGGTAATAAATGTTACAAGGATAATGTAAGGTGATCAGGAGATTGCATTATACGCTTATGGCCAATAAACAAAATGTCGCTCCTGCGGAGCTTAACAGCTGTGGGGTATTGTACCTCCGGTTTCACCGGAGGTTATTAAAATACTTCTCCTGCAGAGAAGATGCCGCTTGATGGATGCTCCTGCGGAGCATATAAAGGCCAGAGAGTTATCTGATTGGGCACATTTAACAACTTCAGTATTATCCTATCCGGAGGATGATTGTGCAAGAGAGGTATCAGCTTCCACGAAAATCAGCTGCGAGGCAGCAGGACAAAAAAAGTCACGTATGTGACTATATATTAATAACCCCCGGTGCCAACCGGGGGGAAAGGCGCTATTATGATATTGAGCCCCGAAAGGGGCGACATTGACCTGGATTTTTTCTGCTATGATCCAGATGCCAGGTAATCTTTTGAAAAACATATCGTTTTGGGTAAATTTCTTATCGTAAAACAATAAATGAGATATCGTTTTACGATAAAAATTCGTTGATTTTTCATCAGTTAATGCAAAAAAGAAGTTCTTGCAGATTTACGCAGAGTGAAAATCCCGCAGATTTACGCAGAGTATCAAATCTCTGGTCTCTTAGTCCCTTCATCACTCAGCCTTATAGTAAAGTCTCCACTTCGGTCTTCGGTCTTCGGTCTCCGGTCTCCGGTCTTCCGTCTACGGTCCTTATCCAACAATGGCAGCTTCTACATCGGATTGATCACAAATCCAAACCTGTAGCTCTTCTCCTTTAGCAGATATTCCTCATGAACCCTGGGCGACCAGCTGTCGTCACCTCCAAGCCCCATCTGCTTAAGGTCTATATTCACATAGGTCTTGTCGCCGCGGCTTAGCCTCTTTGAAGGCTTAGCCAGATTCAGTGCATCCTGCGAATAGTTCTGAACATTCACCTCCATCAGCGGAGATCCGGTGATCTTCAGCCCGGTTGATGCCTCATCAGTAATCTTTATCCAGCGGACATCGGTTTTATTGCCATTCTCCTGATGCATAACGTAGGGGAAGTACTGATCTGCAACCGATCCCGACCAAAGTCCTACATGGGCGCTTTCCTTCCTGTCCTGGTAACTTTCGAAGGGACCTCTTCCATACCATTTTATATAATCGTAAGATGCAGGCATTGAAAACTGCATGCCGACACGTGCAAGAGGCGGAAATCCTTCGGAAAGGTTCAGATCCATAGAGAAAGTTATGCTGCCGTCCGTCCTGAAGGTGTAAACGCCCCTGAAATCCATGGTCTTTTCTCCCACGAATACGAGATCAGAAGCAACTTCCATATTTACATCACCATTATCCCCGGACCTGATATCGAGTGTCTTAACTTTAATATTGTAGCGTTCCAGGCCTGCTTTAAACCATCTGGCGGCATATCCGTTGCTTCCTCCGCCTTTATCATTGTCGGTGGGTACCCTCCAGAAACAGGGCTGCAGAGGATCGGCAATAAGCTCCGAACCCCTGAAAACATAGGAAATCACTGAACCAGTTGTCTTGTTTACCTTTATTGTTATTTCTTTTCCGCTGATGGTAATGATATCTCCCTCGGTGACCTGAAGAGGTTTCCCGGGAACATTAACTGCAGGGATGGCAGGAGCCTGACCTTTCATTAAAATCTGCTCAGAGGCAATGTCAAATCCTTTGGCTGCATATGGAAGATCGGTCTTCGTCCGGAAGACAAGGTTCAGAAAATATTCCCCATCCTGACTCATCATATCGCTGTTGAATGGCAGGGTTATTTCAGCTGAATCACAGGGATTAACATTGAGGTCTTCGACAGAACCCGAACTTACCGGATATCCGTTACGGATAACTTCCCAGTCCATGCTGACATTCTTCAGATCTGTAAAGAAGAACAGATTGCTTATGCGCAGCCTCCCCTTTCCACCGGAAACATCCTTAACATGGATGTTCTGCATGATCTTTTTAAATTCGTGCGTTTCGGGCTGGGGTATCCTGTCGGGATTAATCAGTCCGTCATTCACATTTGCCCCGTCAATATAATTAACAACATTCCAGTATCCGTCACCCTTGCCGTCAGCTCTCAGGCCCTGGTCAACCCAGTCCCAGTTAAATCCTCCCTGAAGCCTCGGATACTTATAGAACAGATCCCAGTACTTCTTAAAGTTGCCAAGTCCGTTACCCATTGAATGGGCGTATTCGCAGATGATGACCGGCCTCGAGGGATCCTGGTTCATAAGGGAGACAATATCATCGAGAGTGGGATACATTGTTGAAATAATATCGTACCTCGAAAGGATATTGGCATAAGCCGGTGTTTTGCTTTCATAATGTATCGGTCTTGTCGGGTCGAGGGCTCTCATCGCCTTGTACATAGCGTCAAAATTGGATCCCCAGCCTGTTTCGTTGCCCATTGACCAGCTGAATATGCAGGGATGGTTTCTGTCGCGCATCACCATTGATACTCCGCGGTCGACCCACGCAGCCTTCCACTCGGGCTTTTCGGCTATATAGTATTTGCGCACAGCCCACAACTCGTGGCTCTCAACGTTTGCCTCATCCATCACATACAGGCCGTATTCGTCACAAAGTGAATACCATTCAGTATTGTTCGGGTAGTGACAGGTTCGGACGGCATTGACATTGAGCCTTTTCATAAGTACGATGTCGCGTATCATAGATTCACGCGTAAGGGCTCTTCCTCTGTCGGGATCGAACTCATGACGGTTGGTGCCTTTAATATCTATGGCTTTGCCGTTGAAAAGAAGCTGCCCGTTCCTGATCTCAACTTCACGGAATCCAACCCTCGATGAAATGACCTCAATAACCTCTCCTGACGAAGCGACAAGCTCCATAGTAAGCGTATAAAGATTGGGGGTTTCAGCTGTCCATTTCAGCGGGTCCCTTACCAGCTCATTTAATTTGACAAGAGATTCCTTCCTGGCTCCGACAGATCCGACTTTCATTACTTTTTCAAGGATGGGCTTTGACGATGCATCGCTTAGTGTCATTTTCACCGAAAGGTTCTTTGCTGAAGCGCCTGCATAGTTTTTCACCGACACTCTCAGGTTGAAAGCCGCATCCCTATACTGTTCATCCAGATCAGTGGTTACGAAATAATCCCTGATATGCTGAGAAGGTGTTGAATAGAGGAATACATCACGGTAAATACCGCTCAGCCTCCAGAAATCCTGATCCTCCATCCAGCTCCCATCCGACCAGTTCATGACCTGTACTGCCAGCAGGTTATCCCCGGGCCTGAGAATCCCGGTTATATTGTATTCGGCCGGAGTCATTCCATCTTCATTATAGCCTATTTTTTTGCCGTTAAGGTAAACCGTCGCATTCGACTGTACGCCTGCAAAATGAAGGAACACCTGCCTGCCCTTCCATTCATCAGGTACAGTGAAGGTCTTTCTGTAAAGTCCCGTCGGATTGTAATCCTGAGGCACACGCGGAGGATCAGCCTTGAAAGGATGAATGATGTTTGTGAAAACCGGAGGATCGAAATTTCCCTGAAGCTGCCAGTTTCCCGGTACTTCTATGCTGGTCCATCTGGCTTCATTTATAGAATCAGCAGGAAAATCCTCCGGCGTCTGCGCAGGATTCGTAAGGTATCTGAATCTCCATAGTCCGTTAAGAGATTTGTAAAATGAGGAGTTCGCTTTATCGAATGTAAGCGCCGATGCCTTGTCGGCATAAGGCATCAAGGTTGCATGTGCCGCTTCATTGTTGAGGCGGAAAACTCCGGGGTTCTCCCAGTCGGGGAGATTCTGTGATGTAAGCATCACGCCCGGAAGAAAGAACATCAGAAGGATTAAGGTTTTTTTCATCAGTATATAATTTTTATGAGTTTAAAACACTTCAGGCCTCAAATGGCTCCTTCCCCCGTGGGGGAAGGTTTCCCCCAAGGGGGAAAGGCTTCGGCTTCTGCTTCAGGCTCCGTTTAAAATCATTCCGTCCTTTATCCGGAGTATCCTGTCCGACATTCCGGCAAGCTGAGTATCGTGGGTAACTATTACTATTGTCTGGCCGAACGAATCCCTCAGTCTGAAAAAAAGCTTGTGCAGCTCGTTCTTGTTTTCCGAATCGAGGTTTCCGGAAGGTTCATCAGCAAGAATAACAGAAGGGTTATTAATAAGCGCCCTGGCAACTGCAACCCTCTGCTGTTCCCCTCCGCTCAGTTCAGAGGGCTTGTGGCCGAGCCTTTCAGAGAGATTCAGAAAACCAAGGATCTCAGATGCCTTTGCCTCAGCTTCAATCCTGCCTTTCCCTGCAATATATGCAGGAATGCATACATTTTCAAGAGCAGTGAATTCGGGAAGTAACTGGTGAAACTGGAAAACAAAACCGATATGGCTGTTCCTGAATGCCGATAATGCTTTGCCCCTTAGCTTCGAAGTGTCTGTTCCGTTGAACAGCACTGTTCCGTTGTCGGGCTTGTCGAGTGTTCCTATTATCTGAAGAAGGGTTGTTTTTCCGGCTCCGCTGGCTCCCACTATCGAAACAACTTCACGGTCCTTTATCTCAATATCAATTCCTTTCAGGACTTTAAGTTCCCCGTATGATTTTGTTATGCCCTGTGTCGTTATCATGCCTGATTTCTTCCCTCAGCCGGAACCCTGAGCCGGGATGCTGTATCAATCCTTATTATGGTAGTTATAGTAATTGTCGTCGGGTTCGTTGATAGTCCGCTTATAAGGATCCTGTGGTTCAACGGTTTTGGATTCAGGGCCGGTCTCAATCTCTCCTGCCTGCTGCTCAAGGTTGGTCTCAATCTCCCCTGCCTGCTGTTCAAGGTTCTCCTTTATCTCTTCGGCGCCTGATTCCAGATTTGTCTTTACTTCATCCACCCCGCTTTCCAGGTCGTTGGTGAAGTCGTTCACTTCCTGCTGAAGGTTATTGGTAATATCATCCACATCTTTCTGGATATTACCGGAGATATCCCTTACATCGCCTGATATTGTATTGGTAACTTCCTGGAAGTCCTTGCGTAAGTCATTGGTGTTTTCCTCGAACTCCCTTTTGATATCATCGGTGGCTTTGCGGAAATCGCGCATACCCTTCCCGATTCCCCTGGCTATCTCGGGCAGCTTGTCTGCTCCAAACAGGAGAAGAGCTACAATTATGATTATTATAATTTCCTGACCGCTCATCTGATAAGTGATTCTGTTTATGCAGACACAAAGGTAGAAAAAAAACAGATTATTCCGTTATGGCGAAAACATATATGACCCTGTAAAAACCAGCCGCCTCCCCGGGTATTTCCGGCAGGGAGGCGGCTGTATCTGTCAGATCCGGGAAATCCCGGCAATTATCAGCTTTTCAGTCCCTTCTTTTTGGTGGTATCATAAAGCAGCGAGGTAGCAACGAATATCGAAGAGTAGGTACCGACAATGATCCCGATGAGCATTGCAAACAGGAAGCCCCTGATGGTTGTGCCGCCGAAGAAGAACATGATTATAAGTACCAATATTGATGCGATACCTGTATTCAGGGTACGGCTTAGTGTGTCGTTCAGTGCAAGGTTCAGAACCTCTTTGACCGGACGTTTCCTGTGCAGCGGCAGGAATTCCCTGAGACGGTCGAAGACCACAACAGTGTCGTTAATTGAGTAACCTATTACCGTCAGGATTGCAGCAATGAACGACTGGTCGATCTCCATAGAGAACGGCATTATTCCCCACAGCAGGGAGTAGATACCAAGAACAACAAGGGTATCATGAATGGTGGAGGCAACAGCTCCAAGACCATACTGCCAGTTCTTGAACCTGACGAAGATATAGATGAACATCATTATTGTGGCAAGAATTACAGCCATAACAGCCCTCGACTGAATATCAGCGGCAATAGTAGGACCAACGGTCTCAGAACTTTGCCTGTATTTCGAAAGGAATACATCTTTTGTCACATTTGCGGGGACCAAGTCCTTCAACCCTTCGTAGAGAAGCGTTTCCACCTCATCATCCACTCCAGTCTCGTTTATCTTATACTGGGTGGTTATCCTGACCTGGTTATCCGAGCCATAGGTAACAACCTGCGGGGCATCCCCGAATGCATCGGTAAGCAGCGACGCCACATCCTCGGTACTGACCTTTTCATCAAACCTGATCACATAGGTGCGTCCCCCTGAAAAATCGATCCCCGGGTTCAATCCCCTTACAACAAGAGATATCAACCCTATTACCGTAATGGCAATGGATATCCCGTAGAATATCTTTCTTTTACCAATGAAATCTATTTTTGTGTCTTTCAGGATGTTTGCAGTCATCTTGATTGAGAATGAAAGCTTGGCGTTACGCTTGAGCTGCCATTCATAAATAAGACGTGTTATGTAAATGGCGCAGAAAAGTGAGGTGAAGATACCGATAACCAGTGTGGTAGCAAATCCCTTGATCGGCCCGGTCCCGAAGACATAAAGTATTATACCGGTAAGCAGGGTTGTGAGGTTTGAGTCGAGGATTGCCGACATGGCTCCCTTGTAACCATCGGCAATTGCCAGTTTCATGCCCTTGCCCGCACGGAGTTCCTCCCTTATCCTCTCGAAAATAAGAACGTTGGCGTCGACCGACATACCCATGGTGAGCACTATACCGGCAATACCCGGAAGTGTCAGAATAGATCCCAGTGAGGCCAGAATACCCATGATAAGGAATATGTTCCCGACCAGGGCTATATCTGCAATTGTACCGGCGCTCTTACTGTAGTAGAAAATCATGTAAGCCAGCACCAATATAAAGGAGATGACAAACGATACCAGGCCCGAGTTAATGGCTTCCTTTCCAAGAGTAGGTCCGACAACCGTATCAGAAACAATTCTGGCCGGCGCCGGCATCTTGCCTGACTTAAGAATATTGGCAAGGTCGTCTGCCTCTTCGATGGTGAAGTCACCGGTTATTTCGGTGTTCCCTCCCGTGATTTCGTTTATCACCCTAGGATAAGAACGTACATAACCGTCGAGAACAACAGCAATGCAGCGATCGATATTGTCGCGGGTCATCCTGGCCCATGTCTTGGCTCCTTCGGCATTCATTGTGAAGTCAACCTTCACTTCCGAACCCGTAACCCCGGTGGTCGGCCTGGCGCCTGTGATAACGTCGCCCGTAAGCGGGGCCCTTCCGTCGCGGGTAGTTATTTTGAGAGCATGCAGTTCATAGAGTGTGCCGCTGGGATCATATTTATGAGGGCTCTGGCTCCAGCGGAAGAAAAGGTCGCGCGGGAAAAGAGCCTTTACCTGGTTCATCGACAGGAATGTATTTACCTGAGCAGTGTCGATTCCCGCTGCAAGCCCTACCATACTTGAAGGTATGGGTTCACCCTGCTCCGTGACCCTCGGATTGAGAAGCCCGAACAACGGATTCTGAATATTGAATTCTTCACGAGTCGATGCTTCCGTCTGTGCTGTATCGCCGCTGATAAGGTCCTCAAGCGACTGACCTGCCCTGGTGGTATCAGACTGAGCCGGCGCCGAACCGGGTACTGCGAGGGAAGTATCGGCAACAAGGGTATTGGCTTCTATCTCCCTGAGAAGATTATTCGCCTGGATAAGGTAGTTGATAACCTCAGGATTATCATAAGTTTCCCAGAATTCAAGATTTGCGGTTCCCTGAAGCAGTTCCCTGACCCTCTGCGGGTCCTCCTGCCCGGGAAGCTCTATAAGGATGTTTCCTCTGGTCGAAAGTTGGGTGATATTAGGCTGTACGACTCCGAAGCGGTCGATCCTGGTGCGGAGGATATTAAATGCATTTGATATGGCGCTTTCAACTTCTGTATCGAGAACCTTCAGAACATCAGCATTTGATGAGTTGAAGTTGATCCTGTCGCGAAGCTCAACCGTACCGAAAATAGCAGCAAGCCTGGCATTCGGGTCGATCTCTTCAAAGGCCCGTCCGAAAAGGTTAAGAAAATCTGCTCCTGCCTGAGTCTGATATTGCGCCTTGGCACGGGAGAGAGCTTCATTGAAGGTCTTGTCGGGATTATAATTAGAGAGAGCTTTCAGAATGTCTTCAACAGATACTTCGAGGATAACGTTCATCCCGCCTTTAAGGTCGAGACCGAGGTTCATTTCCTTTTTCTGAACTTCCTTAAAGGTATATCCCAGGTAACTCCACTTCTCTTTTGGCAATGCCGATAATGAATCGAGGTACTTGCGTTGCCTTACCATGTCGCCTTGAGCGTACTCCCTTGCATCTTTCCTGACTTTCCATGTCGCACCGGTAAACGAAAGCTGGTAGATCGATACCAGAGCCAGTGCAATTGCCAGAACGATAATAGCTGCTTTGTTTTGCATTTCTCTCTAATTTGGATTTTTGAGGTCTTTGTCCGAATATTCTTTATTGAGGCGCAAAGATATTAATTTTTTGCAAAAACATTAAAAATTAACAGGGACATTGCATTGCAGTGTCCCTGTTAACCTTGCTGATGGCTTAAATCTTTACTCAAGCAGTTTTTCAAATTCGGTTTCAAGCGGCTTCCTGTTCACAAAGTCGTACAGCGCGAGAGAACGTATGTTGTAGAAATAGTTCCAGTAGTCCTGCAGAGACTGGATAAACTGCCTCCGGTTCTGATCCTTCTTGGTGTCGGCATTGTTTAACTCCAGAATTGAGATCTTGCCGATCAGGAACCTCTGCTTTGTTACATCGTACATCTTCATGGCCACGGTATCGGATTTTGCGGCAACCTCGACCTGTGCCTTCTGAAGGTTAAACTGCTCGACATCGAGGATCAGGTTCTGCTCAAAGTCAGCCAGCGCCTGGTCAGACGTAACCTGTGCAAGCTCAAGATTCGAAACTGCCATTCTGTATCTTCCCCTGCCAAGGCCCCAGTCGAGTATGGGTAAAGTGACTCCCAACCTTATATTCTGCTGCTGGTTCGATTTTGAATACGCAAGCCCGAAATCCTGATCCTGATCCCTGGTTCCAAATGAAGCAATAAGGTTGGCGTTAAGCCCCTTTTCGGCTTTTGCCTGGGCAACGTTGCTCTGCGCAGTCAGCACTGTAAGCTGCTGTTCAAGTATTTCCGGATTATTTGCCAGGGCCATTTCGAGAACTTCCTGCGGACTGACCTGCAGTTCGGGAATATGTGTCGGAAGAATGAGTTCTACTCTTACATTTTCATTGAAACCAAGGAAAGACTTCAACCTGATCTCCCTGTCGCGAAGGTTCATCTCCGCTTTCTTCCTTTCGGTCTCGGTGTTGAGCCAGGTAAGCTGAAGTTCAAGAAGTTCGTTCTCCGCGATGGTCCCCAGCTCATATCTGCCCTGGGCAATTTTATAAAGGGTATCGGCATTTGCATAGTTCATCTCCGATATCTGCTTGTTGGTCTGTGCAAGTGCAAGCCCGAAGAAGTACATTACGGCCTGGGAATGCACCCCTTCGATATTCGAAAGGAAATTCTGCTTTGCCGCTTCATACTGAAGCGGTTCTGTTTTCTTCTGCCACTTCAGGGAATTATACCTGAAAAGTGGCTGAGTTAGTCCAATACTTACCGGTACCGTAATATAATTCCTCGAATCCCTTTCGAAGTCGTTCTCAAGGGTAAGATCCGACTGAAGGGATATTGTACCGCCTGTAAAACCAATGTTCTGTGAAAGCGCCAGCGAACCAAGGTTACGCAATACATTAGTGGATTTATAATCCCAGCTTTCAGTCCCCGAGTTCCAAACCCTCTCGAAAGCTGTACTGTAGTATGGTGTTGTTCCGGTGAATGTAAGCGACGGCCTGTATTCTGCCTTGAAAGTGCGGTACCTCCAATAGCTCGCACGGAATCTGTTCTTTGCCATAAGAGCATTTGGAGACTGCTCCTCGGAGAGCTTCATCACATCTTCAAGAGTTAGTCTCTTAAGCTCCTGCGAAAAGGAATTCTTTACAGGGAACAGCAGCAGAACAACTGCCGTCAGTAATAATAACTTCTTCATCTTTAGTATTTTATTCATATCTTAATGATTCTATCGGATCTTTCTCTGATGCGTTCTTGGCCGGACGATATCCGAAAATAACACCTACAGCGGCTGAAACACCGAAAGCAATAAATATTGAAAAGAATGATACAATGGTCATAATACCTGCAACCTGCTCTATGAGTTTAGCCATGATGACACCCAGGAATATGCCTATGAAACCTCCTGTAACGCTTATAAGAACAGCCTCGGAAAGAAACTGGACCACAATATCCATCTTCTTGGCACCGATTGCCATCCTGGTACCGATCTCCTTGATCCTTTCCATCACGGAAGCATACATGATATTCATAATACCTATGCCTCCGACCAGGAGTGAGATGCTGGCTATAACACCAAGAACGATGTTGAAGATGTCCTTCGTCCGCTCCTGCTGTTTTAGAAGAAGTTCGGGTACTGTTATTTCAAAATCCTTAACATTTGAATGACGGCGTGTCAGCATCCGGCTGAGGATCTCGGTGCTCGGATTAAGCTGTTCCGTTTCATTTACCTGAACAACTATCCTGTCGAGCTGATTATAGTTTGTTTCCACGTTTGAGGCATCCGAACTGCTTGAAACAACTCGCGACATTCCCATCATCATGCCTCCGGGGCCTCCCATGATCATCATGTTCGAAGAAGCTTCCGATACAAGTTTTGTATTAACCAGAGCTCTGTTCTGAAATCTGAGAAGCATGGTCTGGATCGGTATGTAAATGTTGTCGTTATAAACATTCACTCCTTTTTCCTCAAAACCGGTAAGACTTACATTTGTTTTCTGCAAAACGCCTATAACCTTGAGCCAGATTCCGTTAAACTTGATATACTGGCCCAGGGGATCGACCTTGCTGAAGAATTTCGCCCTGATATTAGCCCCTATGATACAGACCTGAATACCGTTCTTTTCCTGGTACTCATTGAAAATGGTCCCGTCAACCAGCGGCAGGTTATAAAGGTGAAAATAATCGTTCGACACACCGACGAGCTTAGCAGTGTATTTTACCCCGTTCATCATTGCCACCGAGTTGAACGATATTTCCGGGCTTATCCTTTTTACCGACGGAAGTGTTTCACGAATGGCTTCCACATCGAGCATGCTCAGCCCCCGCGAAAATTTCTTGGTTTGCTTTTCAGAATCATCTGATGATGAACCTGAGGCTTCCTGGATAATAGGATTGACAAGAATGTTGTTAACTCCAACCATCTTCATCTGTTCCATGATCTCCTGCTTGGCACCTTTTCCGATCGCAAGCATTGCGATAACCGCAGCTACCCCGAATATGATGCCAAGTGCGGTGAGCATTGACTTCAGCTTGTTGGAGACTATTGATTCAACGGCAATTTCTATGTCGTGAAAATATCTGAAGAAAAATTTTAACATACCCTGAGTATTTGTGAATTAATTCTGATTCATGCCGCCCGGAACCTGCCCCTGCTGACCGGGTGTCCGGCCGCGCGCTGAACTGTCCCTGCCTGCACCCTGCATTCTTGCCCTCATTGCAGGATCATTTCTCATCTGTTCGAACCTCTGCCTCATTTCAGGATTGCTTTCCATCATCCTCCTGAATGCAGCAGTGTCTCTCTGGCCGCCCGGTCCACCACCGGGCATCATCATACCCGGACCCATCATACCAGGCATATTGCCTCTCTCCCTTGCCCTGGCAGCTTCTTCCCTCGCTTTAGCCTCCTCCTCTTTTTTCAGCCTGGCGCGTTCCTGATTTATAGCAATCAGATCTTCACCGGCTATCCTGAATTTGTCGGGCTTCTCGGGTGTACTCAGATAAATAAGGTTGCCGGGTTCAAGGCCCTGCTCAACAACCACATTATTTTCATTTTCCTCTCCGGTTACAATTATCTGCCTTACCCCTTTGCGTGTATAAACGAAAGGAATACTGTCGGCTCCGAGCTGAACACTTTCTATCGGAATATAAACTACATCATCCAATGTCCTGGTTACAATCTGGTTGCCTGTTGTCATCGAAGGCCTTAGTATGGGATCCGAACCATCGAGCTTAACCACTACCTCGAAAACCTTGGCATCAGCGTTGGGAAGCTGCTCTCCTATGTTTGCAACGGAAATAACCGATCCGGTGTATGACTTTTCAGGGAAAGCATCAACAAGTATATTTACCTTCTGATTGACAGCAACCTTACTTACATCTATCTCATTCACATAAGTTTTGGATATCATCGACGACATATCGGGAAGGGTTGCCACAACATTGTCCCATGGAGAGATGGATGACCCGACCTTCCTTTTTGCATTTGTCCTGTCTCTTTTATAAATAACCATCCCGTCGGCAGGAGCATAGATTACAAAATTCGAAAGAACCTTCTGAAGATCCCCAACTCTTTCCCGCTGCTCCGAGAGATTGAATTTCAATGTCTTCATATCCGATCTTGCCTGCTCCACCTTAAGAGAATATCCCTTAATAGCCTGCTCGAGAGAACGTTTTGCCTTATCCAGCGAGATCTCTGCCTGCCTTATGGTTGTAGGAGGCTCGAATTTCGACTGTTCAAGTGTTATCTCAGCCTCTTCTACCGAAAACCTCAGGTTCTTGATGTTGTCGCGCAGATCACTCAGGGTGACAGCCGTATCCAGCATTTTTACCTCAAGGTTTGTCTCCTGAGTCGTAAGCCTTTCAAGCTCGTCCTTAAGAGTGTTGTCAAAGGATGTCCTGTCGAGCGTACAGACATAATCACCTTTCTTTACCTGGGTTCCCTCAGGTACCAGATCGGTAATCTTTATCTCTGCAGCCCTTATCTGCCTGCTCTGAGTAAAATCGGGACCCGTGATATCCATCGAATTCTCGGCCTGAAGCTCTCCTGTTGTGGAAACAACTATCTCGAATTTCCCGCGCTTTGCTTCCACATACAGATTGGCAAGGTCTTTCTTCTTCGCTGCCTTTCCGATTAGTATCAGGGCTATTATTGCTGCAATTGCAGCTATCCCTGCTATGACAACTGTCTTTTTCATACGAAAATTATATTACTATTTTTTGAAAGTTGATTGCTTCCTGGTGAACCTTTCCTGTCATGCTTGTTACTTTGGCATTTCTGCTTCCGACTGAAGAAGGTTTCATTTAGCCTGCAAATAATTCTTGATTTCCTGTTTTTAAAACTGTGCAAAAATATTCATCTGCTTACTAACATTAAGCGATTTAACATCTTTTAATGTTCATAACTATGTTGTATCCGGTTTAAAGACACTCAAGGACTTCCTTTTATTCCGCAGCAGTCAGAAAAAAGAATCCTATTTGACTTTTTTAACAATTTCGATCACCCTATCTGCCAGTCCTTCAGCTTCCTCAGGAGTCGGCCCCTCAGCATAGACTCTCATGACGGGTTCGGTGTTGGATTTACGCACCTGCACCCAGCCGTTACCGCATTCTATCCTCATACCATCGCGCTCGTCCATCTCATGTCCGGCAAAATCCTCCCTTACCGAGTCGAGAATCCGCTGGAAACTGATACCTTCCGGAAGATCCAGTTTCTTTTTCGCCATAAAATAGTC
>JAKLIJ010000005.1 GCA_022709665.1 Bacteroidota bacterium | reverse complement strand
TGGGTTTTGTACAGATACCCCGATTCATCCTGACTGAAATAGCCCTGCCTGTGAAAAATAAACTGTTTGTCGAATTTTCCCTTGAGGCTTTCAAAACTGAGCAGGTATTCGTTACTGTCGAAATCGCCTGCAAACCTTACTCCGGCAGTGAGCCTGTAGTCCTCGAAAAGATCGAGGATCCCGAACCTCGTAAGAAGGTTCACTCCCGGATTATAATAGCCTGAACCGCCATTGAATACCTGGTAGGTGTTGTTAAGGAAAGTGAAGTCGATCTGGTTTGCTATATAATTGTTGTAGAAAGACGTCTCATAGATCCTGATAAGCGGAAGGTCGATCTTGCCGGTGTCAAGATCGATATCCATATAATCCTTTCTCCACTGGAGATCATAATAGTTTTGCTTTTCCTTTTCGAAGATATAATGGTTGATGTTGATCAGTTCATTGCTGGGAAAGTATTCATACCATGGTAAGGTGAGTGTGTCCCGTCTCTTTTTATCCTCTGCGATCAGCCATTTCCGGATTGTTTCTATGCTGTCTTCCCTGTGGTACATGAGGTTCTGTTCCTTCCTGAAGTTGGTAAGGGCTATCTCGTTATCAGGGATTGTCTCCCGTTCATTCCTGCTGCCTTTTCTAAGGATGTATTTGTTGTCCTTGAAAAGCACTTCACCGAACTGGTTGCCCGGGAGCGACTGGTTCAGGATGTTCCTGTCGTAATTGGTAGAAGGCGCCGACCTGATGAAGTAGCGATAATGCATTGCGGTGTCGATGTAGCTGATTGAGCTGTCGAACACTGCAGTGTACCTGTTAAGGATTCCGTTACCGTCGCCAATATATGAGATTATTTCACCGCTATCCTCCGATGGCTGATATTTTGATGAATACCCTTCTTCAGACAGCCTTACAAGTATATTGTCCCTTTTGTCAAGATCGTAACTGAAAAGATCGAAGCGGGAGGAGAATTTTTCAAACGGATCGCCTGTATTCGTAAGGGTGTCCGAAAGTCTGTTTGATGAGAACAGGATTGTATTCGGAGAATTTTTCATAAAGACCGGATTGAGGTCATCGGCTACGTCGCGGGTGATCTGTTCATTGGTTCCTGCTGCCACCGTGTGGATATAGATATCCGTAACCCCGTCCTTGACAGCCGACATTACCAGTCTGGTTCCTTCCGGGGAATATGCAAAATCGAGAACCTTGTCGAAGTAAAGGAAGTTTCGCTGTTCCGTCCTATCCTCGGCTGTTCGGTAAAAATAAACAACCATACCTGCCTTTTCCTCGTTCAGGAATGTCAGAATATTGCCGGAAGGATGCCAGGCAATAACGGGGTATTTATTATCTGTTTTGTGTTCATATTTAGGTTCTGCCCTGAAGATTACCTTCGACTTTCCGCTTGCCTGATCGAACAGCCATATTTTTTTCCTTCCCCAGTCATTTGTTACCCATGCAATATATTTTCTGTCGGGACTGATCTTAACCTGCTGGTATATCTGCTCCTTTTTCGATTTTCTGAGAGCGCTTCCTTCGTCGGAAGGCCTGTCACGGTCGCCCTCAAATTCATCATTATAATACTGTTTCCATTCTGCAATCAGGTCCTTGAATTTCACCCCGGTTGCATAGTAAAGCCCGTCGTCGATGTTCTTGTAAACCTTTGTAAGGTAGATGATATTGGGGATAAGTGACTCACCGTATTTTCTTCCTATAAACCTCCAGAACGACTGGCCGGCGTAAACCGCATCATCAAATTCGAGATGGTTGAGGTTTTTGTATTTTCCCGATTTAATTCCGTCCCTGACCCTGTTCTCAACATCATAGTCCCATCCCCATGCTACGTAGTTGATAAGTCCCTTTATATACCAGTCGGGCATGTAAATCACCGATGAGCTTGTTATCCTGTCCTTGAAATCGGCATTGTACAGCATTTCATTGATAATCGATTCGGTGATTGATGCCGCTATCTGTTTCTGGTATGAGATATGGTCGCCCTCGTAATAGAGCATCACCTTATTTTTGATTATCCTGCTGAATCCCCCCGTGTTGTATGATTCTTCGTCGAAAGTGACCAGACCTATATTTGACTGCCTGTATTCGTTGTTTTTATTGTAGATAACGAGAATCAGCCTTTTTTCCAGGTTATAGTCGAAATAGTCCTCTATCTCGTCAAGCTTTTTCATTGCGTAGTCGGCAGTGAACTGGGCAATATCACGGCCGTATTCGTTGAAATAGCAGTCGAAATCATCAAACCTGTAGTACGACCAGTAATAATCGTAATACTGCACCCTGTTCTTGCCGAATGTCATCTGATGTCCGTTATAGAACTGACCTTCGGCATTGAAAAAAACAAGGCAGGCAAAAAAGCATGTTACAAGCCTTAAAGCATTTCTCATTGTTAATACTTCAATTCCGCGGAACGGTCTTATTATCCTCAAATTTTGTTCCAAAATGGCTTTGTCAGTCAGCAAAACTAAAGATATTCTTTAACAATATTAATATGTAGGTCAAACTTTATTATTTTTGCTTCTGTGATACAGTAAACAAGTTTGGTCTGATCTTTGTTAATGGTTTCAGACTTAAATTCAAATAAACCCGGGTTTTGTTCGTTTTTAATCTGGTCATATAACAGATGGATTTTTAGTCTGTTCAGCAATAATAAAAAAATACAAAAAGATGAAGAGGATTTTTTTGATTATGATTTTTGCGTTAAGCGGTGCAGTTATTTTTGCCCAGCCGGCTATGAAGCTTTCCTCGTCGGAGCATGATTTTGGAAAATTCAAGGAAGAAGCCGGACTTCAGAAATATGATTTTGTAGTACAGAATACAGGCGATCAGCCCCTTGTTATCCAGAACATTGTTGCCTCCTGCGGATGTACCACTCCTGAATGGACGAAAAATCCGATTCCTCCAAAGGGGTCAGGAAAGATCACTGCCATTTATGATCCTCAGAACAGGCCCGGTCAGTTCAATAAGACTTTGTCGGTGTATACAAATTCCAAACCTGCAGTAGCAGTGCTTGTTATTAAAGGTGAAGTGATCCCCCGTGAAAAGACGGTCGAGGAGCTTTATATCTTCCCGGTTGGTCCGGTCAGGTTCGAGAGCAATCATCTTGCATTTACGAATGTAAAGAAGACTGAGAAAAAGATAAGGACCATGCAGGTAATCAACACCTCAGCCCAGCCTGCAAAAATAGAGTTTGACAATGTGCCTCAGCATCTTGCGCTCAAAGCTTCTCCCCAGACACTCAAGCCCGGCCAGAAAGGCATTATTGAAGGGACCTATGATGCAACCAGGAATAATTCCTGGGGTTATACCACCGATATCATAAGGCTTAAGATAAACGATGTTGTCGACGATAAGGTGTATTATGCGGTAAGCGCGAACCTTGTTGAGGATTTCTCGGGTTTGTCGAAGGATGACATGGCTAATGCTCCTGTTTTTGACATTGCCTCCAAGACTGTTGATCTTGGCAAGATTCCGGGATCCACGCCAAATGATGTGGAATTTAAATTTACCAACGGGGGTAAGAGTGATCTTATTATCAGGCACATCAAGGCTTCGTGCGGATGCACCGCTGTTCAGCAGGGCATTCAGGGCCAGGGTATCAAGCCGGGTGAGACCGGATCAATAAAAGCTGTTTTCAATTCAGGAGGCTACAAGGGGAGAACAACCAAGGCAATTTATGTCTATACCAACGATCCTAAGAACTCCGAGGTTGTTCTCATGGTGAATGCTGATGTTGATCAGGAGCTTGCTGCGAAGAAGTAAGAACTATGGAGGATAAGGATGATAACAGGTCCTCCCTGAAGATCCGTGAGGGTGTTACTCAGCCTCCCAGCGTCAATCCCGATGTATTCACATCAGGAGTAAGAAAAAGGAAAAAGTATTCAGTAAATGAATATGTAAAGGGTATCAGGGATGGTGACCGGGCTATTCTGAGCCGTGCCATTACCCTTATAGAGAGTTCTCTTGACGAACACAAGGCCACAGCCCGTTCGATTATAGAAAAATGTCTTCCCTACAGTTCGCGCTCGGTCAGGATAGGCATCACCGGCGTTCCGGGAGCCGGAAAGAGTACTTTCATTGAAACATTCGGGCTGTATTCTGTTTCAATGGGACGAAAGGTGGCTGTGCTTGCTATCGATCCCAGCAGCCAGCATTCAAAAGGAAGCATATTAGGAGACAAGACCAGGATGGAAAGGCTTGGGAACAGTCCCGATGCCTTTATAAGGCCTTCTCCCTCGGCCGGAACTCTGGGAGGAGTTGCGAGAAAGACGAGGGAGACAATAATCCTTTGTGAGGCAGCTGGTTTTGATACAATAATAGTCGAAACGGTGGGAGTCGGCCAGTCAGAGACAGCCGTACGGTCGATGGTCGACTTTTTTCTTCTTCTTATGCTCACCGGAGCAGGGGATGAGATACAGGGGATCAAAAGGGGAATAATGGAGATGGCTGACGCCATTGCTATTAATAAGGCTGATGGTGAGAACCGCCTAGCAGCTGAGAAATCAAGGATAATGTTCCAGAATGTGCTTTCTCTTTTCCCCTCAGGTCAGTCGGGATGGAAACCGCTTGCCCTTACCTGCTCTGCTCTCGACGGATCGGGGATAAAGGAAATCTGGGACCTGATCACAGGTTATGCAGACTTCACAGTAAATTCAGGATATTTTGAGGAGCTCCGGAGACAGCAATCTGTTGTAAGGATGCATGATGTCATTCTCGACAGCCTGGGTTCATCCTTCTACGGCGACGATAGGATAAAAGCCCTGATCCCGGAAATAGAAAAGGAACTTGGGAAAGGAGCCTTAACCTCTTACAGGGCTGCTGAGATCCTTCTTGATAAATATTTCAGTAAGTGATGTAAATTAACAATAATTAATATCTTTGCGCGAGTTCAGACTATTGTAAATAAATGAATTACTAAAATTCAAAACTCTCGCAGATGAAGAAGATACTCAGTTTCGCAGTTCTGGCAGCCATCCTGGCTGCATGTTCATCCGGACCGCAATATGTTATAAACGGGAAAATAGAAGGGGCCGACAGTGTTATGTTCCTGCTCCAGAAAAGGGAAGCCGGAAGCATGGTTACGCTCGATTCGGCAATGGCTTACAAGGGATCTTTCAAAATCAAGGGCGGCCCTGTGAAGAATCCTGAAATGGTTATGCTGACAGTAAGAGATTCCAGGATGAGAACCCAGTTTTTCCTTGAGAATGCCGAGATAACAATTACAGGGAAGCTCGATTCGCTCTACGGAGCATCGATAACCGGATCGAAGACACAGGATGAATATTCGGGACTGGTAAAGTCGATGAATGATTTAGGAGATAAAAACACCGAGATTTACAATCAGTACCAGGTTGCAGCACAGGAGGGCGACACAGCAAGAGTCGCAGACCTGGAGAAACAGGTAGAAACAATTCAGGAGGAGATGTTAAAGGTGCAGGCTGATTTTGTCAGGAACAACCCGGCATCATTTGCAGCGCCCCAGGTACTTGCCGGACTGGCTTATGAAATAACAGGAACCGAGATTGAAACGCTGATCGGCGTCATGGATACTGCGGTCGCCAACACGGCGCTTGTTAAAGAGCTTAAGGAGAGAGCTTTGAAAATGAAAGCTGTCGAACCTGGCCAGAAAGCGCCCGACTTCACTCTGAACGATCCGGAAGGCAACCCTGTAAGCCTTTATTCAAAGGTTGGGACAAAGCTTCTGCTTCTTGATTTCTGGGCTGCATGGTGCGGACCCTGCCGTCAGGAAAACCCGAATGTTGTAAAAGCGTATAAGGAATTCAATAAAAAAGGCTTTGATGTGTTCGGTGTGTCGCTCGACCGGACAAAGGACGACTGGGTAAAGGCAATAGCCGACGATCAGCTGACATGGACACATGTTTCGGACCTTCAGTACTGGAACAATGAAGCCGCAAGGATGTACTCAGTCAATTCCATCCCGGCCAACTTCCTTCTCGATGAGAACGGTATTATAATCGGAAGGAACCTCAGGGGACAGGGATTATACAATAAGATTAAGGAAGTTCTGGGGAATTAATTCTATTCCCCTTCGGTAAATTCTTCCCCGGGTTTTTTCTCTTCAAGAATGAATCCGGTTCCCCTTACGGTGCGGATATCTATATTCCTGTCCTCGGATATGTATTTCCTGAGCCTCGAGATGAAAACATCCATGCTTCTTCCAAGGAAGTAGTCATCCTCACCCCATATCTCCGTAAGGATATCTTCCCGTGCAAGGATCCGGTTCTTGTTAATAATGAAATACTTCAGGAGCTGGGCTTCCTTTAGGGTAAGCTTCTCTTTTGTCCTGCCGCAAATCAGTTCAAGGGTATTGAACTTGAGGGTTGTGTCGGAGATTTTGAATTCATCATTGCTTGAGGCATAAGCTCTTTTAAGGATGTTATTGATCCTGAGAATAAGTACTTCCGGATCGAAAGGCTTGGTAATGTAGTCATCAGCGCCAATCTTCAGTCCTCTCACAATGTCCTCCTTAAGGCTTTTGGCGGTAAGGAAGATTATGGGAATGTCGGGTCTTGCTTCCTTTATTTTTTCACCGAGTGTGAATCCGTCCATTTCCGGCATCATGACATCGAGGACGCAGAGGTCGGGTTTTTCTTTTCCGAAAAGCTCCCATGCCTCTTTGCCGTCGCGGGCCAGTGTAACGTCATATCCGCTTATTGAAATATATTGCGACAGAATGTTTCCGAAATCCCTGTCGTCTTCAGCCATCAGAACCTTCATAGCACGTAAATTTCTTTAATATGGTATTGTTATTGTAAATATACTACCTTTTCCCGGTTTACTGCTAACCGTAACATCTCCCTCATGGGCTTCGGCTATTTTTCTGACATAATAAAGCCCCAGTCCCAGTCCCTTGTATTTATGTATGTTTCCTGACGAAGCCCTGTAGAACTTGTCAAAAATCCTTTTCTGATCATTTTTATTTATGCCGATGCCGTTATCCGCGATCCGTATATTGATTTTGTTGTCGAGGGTAAAGCCTTCTATTTCGATTACCGGTTCAGTGTCGCAATATTTCACCGCATTGGAAAGCAGGTTGTTGATCATAGTGGTGAAATAGACGGGATCGACTTCGATCTCCAGTTCACCGAAATCATAGTTTCGTGCGATTACCGCCCCGTTGCCTCCTCCCGATTTGAAGCTGTCGATAATTTCATTCAGGAAGCCCTGGATCCTTACTCTTTTCTTCTCAAGCTGGAACTGTGTCCTTTCCCACATGCTTATTTCGAGGATCATGTTGATGAGCTGGTTGAGATGGACGCTCTGCTTCCCTATCATTTTGGCTGTTTCCAGGATCTTTTCCTCATTCGACCTTATGACGGGCATCTCAAGTGTCCGGCCGGCAACAGTGATTGTCGACAGCGGGGTTTTCAGTTCATGCGTCATATTATTAATGAAATCGGTCTTCAGGTTCGACAGGCGTTTTTCCTCCATGAGGTTTTTATATGTGATAATGAACAGGCTCACCACCAGGAGGATGCTGAAAAGACTTAGTGCAAGTGAGGCTGCAATTTCCCTCAGTATCATCTTCTGTTTATCGGAAAAATCAATTCTGTACTCAAAGTCAAGCCTGTAGTAGTTGTACTCGTTTCCAAACCTCTTAATAAGGATCTCTCTTGTGCGGACCGGTCTTCTCATATTCGGAGGGGGGCCGTTTCTTCGTATGGTATCTGCCCTTGCCAGCATACGGCTTGCAAATTCCTCGCTCAGGTAAACCGGGATTCTGCGGTTGTAGTCGACAAGTTCAAACCGGTTTATTACAATCTTGCTGATGAAGTCCTTATCTGTTCCCCTTAACTCAAAATATCGTGAAAGAAAGGCTGAGAGGTCCTCTTCCTTGTTCAGGGCCAGGGAAACATAGTCAAAAAGTTCCTTCTTTTCCGATGCTGACAATGTATCTGTTTTCCTTTCCTCCATCATCTTAAGCATCAACTCCGATTTGCTGCTTATTATCATCCGGGCGGTATCGAAACCGTCGGTCGACCATTGCCGTGCCAGCAATTCGAGTGCATCCTGCGAGAAAAGTCTGTAGCGGAGATTGAGCATCTCATCCTTCTGTCTCCAGACACCCCTGATAATTATTATCTGTGCTGTTATAAGGATTATTATTGAAAAAATCCCGAGCAGGAGGATGGTATTTCTTTTTTTCATACATTTCATGTTGTCCTCTCAAAAGTATTTAAAATATTCAGATTTCTGAACAGCCTCCCTGACATTAACCCTGCGTTAACCCTGTGTTAACATTGCATCAGAAAAACAGGCACTATCTTTGAATTGAAATAAGCAATAACAGGGTAGCCATGAAAGCAAACAGATTATTTTTAAGTGGAATTATCATCCTCTCCCTTCTTGTATTTACGGGACAGGCATCGGCCCAGAACAAAAGCAGGGAGGAAAGGGATAAAGAGTCGAAGATGGCGGAGGAGATCGATGCCCAGAAGAAAGCCTTTGCAGAGCAGAAGAAAAAGCAGGAAGAAATGGACAAGATTCAGAGGGAAGCCAGGGAAGAGGTTGACAAAGCCATGAAGGAAGTCCGCGAAAAGCTTGAGCAGGAAGGCATTTACCAGGACATGGGAAAGGATTTCAGGAACTGGAATGACAATCCGGATTTCAAATGGGCGCCGTTCGAAGGCGGGAGGTTCATGGTTCCGGGGATGGATACATTCACCTGGCATTCTGCAGGGAGCGACAGCGAAAGGACTGACTGGGATTATTCAAGATCCATCAAGGGCGGGTCATTCTCGAATACATATTCCATGGATGTCAGTCTTCCAAGTACTGTGGTCATGTCAGTGAACGGAGAATGCGAAGAGGGTGAGGTAAAAATCAAGATTATAATGCCCGACGGCAAGGTATATTCAGATATAATGATAGATGGGTTCGGTAATCTCAATTGGAGGAAGTCATTTTCGGTGTCCGCGGAGGAGAACAAGGAAAAGGCAGGGGAGTGGAAGTTCCAGATCGATGCGTCAAAGGCGACTGGTTTCTTCAGGATATCTTTCCGGGCATATTAGGTTTCATTCCTTTTGTTTGAAAGGCCGGTGCGGGGTGCCGGCCTTTTTTTATTCCGATTCCGCCGAAGCCCTTCCCCCCTTAACGCTTTCAATCCTTACAGTAAATTTGCTTCCGTCTTTTACTATCCATTTGACATTTACATGGGAATAGCCGGGAATATTTTCAATCTCAAGCTTTTGAGGATTTTGCTTCTGTTCCTGGTTCAGGTTCCTGTCCTTGTCGGTAACAATCATCCCTGCGATTACCTTTCCTCCATCGAGCGAAACATAATCAGGAGGGTCAATCCTGTATTTTAAGTTATTCCCCGAGTGGGTGGGCATAAGCTGGGTGTTTACAACCGTTGCGGTGACCTCTTTCAGTCCGCCTCCAAGATTCTGCACTTTCACATCTCTCACCTCCAGTTTCGGGGTTACCCACGCGTTGTAAATGCAGAATGCCGCATTGCGGTGAGAATCGCTCTCAAGGAGAAATCCGGGATGCGTACGGCCGAAGTTCTTGTTGAAACCGCCTACCTCCACCTTCCCGTAATCAGGATGATCGACCTCTTCCCAGGCCATGAAGGAATCCTCAAAAAGCAGGAGTCTGTCAAACTCATATGGATCGATGCTGGATGTGTCGTTGAACATCATAAATTCATTCCACAGTTCATTTGAGAAGACGTAGCTCCCAATTGCGCCATACCACCAGTCGAGTTCTCCGCCATACACTGTGTACATATCTTTCCAGAGGGTAATAAACTTGTATCCGGGTATGATAAGCTCTCCTTTTTTGCCAATAGAGTTCAGCACAGCATCGTCATCCCTCGAGAATACTTCGGCTCCTCCTCCCTCGATCGAAGGGCCCCTGAGTATCAGTCCTCCGTTGTTATGAAATGATTGTGATCCGGTTATGTTTCTGTGACTGAATCCGAAATCCCTTACTGCCTGGTTCTCGGGGAAGGAGAAAGGATATTTTCCTGCTCCGCTCTGGATGTAGGCGGGTTCCCAGTTGAATCCGTAATCCCGGTTCGGATCATAGCCTCCGGGTCCGTCTTCGTTAACCTGTCCGTCGCCGTCATTATCTATCCCTTCCTGACCGAGGATCTCATATTCTCCCTTTTCACCCGGTTCTGTCCTTATCATTTTTCTCGGATCAATCGGATCGGTTTTGTATGTTCCGTACGGACTTTTTCTTCTCATGGCGCTTATCACCCCATCGTTGTTAAGATCATCGTAGCCGTCTTCATCATACAGGCCGTCGCGGTCGTTATCCATGGGAACAAGTCCCGACCGGGGAGAATGCTGAGTGTTTGGAGAATCCATGAAATACTGGCGGGCATCGGGATTTATAGTGGGAATGATATAAAAGGTTTTGTCCTTCAGCAAATCCCTTATGAACCTGTTTTCATCGTACATCTCGCAAAGGTACCATGCTGTGTAAAGCGCCATTTCCGTTCCCTGTATCTCATTTGAGTGAATGTTACCGTCGATATAGAAACCAGGCTTGTTTCCGGGATCGCCGCTTTTCCTGTCCGTAATGGTAAGAGCATGAATGTCTCTGCCCTGGTAGGATTTTCCTGCTGATTCAAGGATCACCAGGCCGGGATACTCCTTTGCAAGTCGTTTGCAAATGTCGGTTATTCCATCGTAAGTGTAGTATTTGTTCCATGAGGCCTGTACCTTCGGGTTGGCGGGCGATCCCGAGGCCTTGAAGAAGAGCTCAGCATTCTGGGCTTTTGCAGGGATTGAAAGACATAGGATCACAAGAGAGACCGATATTTTTACGGATAATTTCATTTTTCTAAAGCTAAAGAGTTATTTTAATTCCACTGAGGTGCTTATCTGACCGGTATTTGCTGCTCCGGCCGTGAAATCTGCCTTTCCTTTTCCCGAGATGAGCCAGCTGAATTCTGCAGACTCGCCACCGTTGAGCCTGGCTAACCTCTGCACCTTCTGTCCGCTGATAATCTTCTGCCCGGCAGACAGTTGAACCGTCAGTCTCATTACCCTGGTCCAGATGTTCGGGTCTCCGGCTTCGGCACTTGTGGCAAAAAGACCTTTGTTGTGTACCTTAAGAGTAATCCTGTACAAGTTGCTGCCCGCATTTTCTGTCTGCAGGTCAAGGAACTCAAGTTCCGGGTGCATCTCTGAGATTTTCATTATGAACCTGCTGTGAAGTTCTGTCAGTGAGCTTACGGAGTCGGCCGGCGGACTGTACATTACGAAGGGAAGTATGCCGCCCGCTTCGACCTTTTTATCCGGAAAATCGGGATGGTTGATTTCCTTCCATTCTACGTTTGCATAAGCCAGTTTCTCTTTTTCAGCGAATTTCAGGAATTCAGCTTCAGAATTTTTACCCTTCTCAACATTAAGCCACCAGCCGGGTGTGCTGAAGCTGTACCTGCCGTAGTGGTAATATGCCCACTCCATGAAATTTCCGGGGTCCTCAACTACCGGCGGGGTTCCTTTCAGCCCGGTTATTTCGCGGTATTCATCGGAAACAAGCTTGTTTACTGTCTCATCCGATTTCATAATTGCAGTTAAGGGAGTTCTTTCCCTTCTCATGTTTCCCTGTCCGGTTCTCTCCCCTGGCGACTGGCTCCCGGGTTGTTCACGTGCTTTCATGGGTTCTGCCAGATTGTCCTGGGGTCCGAATGCGATTACCATGTATATATTGAATCTGTCGTACAGGAAATCGACCACTGCTCTCGTTTCCGGTTCCGATACCGGGTAGAGCCCTGAATTCGGTCCGAATTCCTCGTAATTATAGGTGAGATTACGGTTGAAATTTACTCCACCCTCGCCGTCCTCGTTAAATTCTCCATCTTTGTCGTTGTCAATTCCCTCGGTTATTACAGAGTACTTACCCTTTTCTCCCTTTTCTGTTTCAGCATTCACCATCACTCTTGCATCTTCTTTGCTTTCAATAAATTTACCTGCAGGGTCTGAAATACGAAGGAGGGTAATCGCTCCATCGCCATTAAGGTCTTCGCAGGGGTCCTCGTCAAAGAGGAAATCCCTGTCCTCATCTGTGGTTCTTGCATTCCGGCTTCTTTCGTACTTCAGGGGTGCGAAGTACTGGGCTGATGCATCCGGGCTCACATCGGGGAATATGTAGTAGGTCACCTTGTTCAAAAGATCAGTTGTACTTTTATCTCCCGATCGCGCCAGCAGGTTTTCGGCGAATCCCAGGGCAAGTTCCCTCCCAAGGATGTATTTCCCATCGGTACCGCCGACGATTGCTATTCCGGGTTTATTATCTCTGTCGCCGGTGCCGATGGTTATGATCCAGATATCTTTGCCGCCCGCTGTTTTCACAAGCGACCTGGCGGAGCAGATGGCAGGGTACTGTGAAGCCAGACTTTTGGCTTTGGAAGCTATCTGGCTGTGGTCGCGGTACTGGCAGCAGGCATCATGCGTATGAATTGCAAGGCTTGTGCATATTGCCAGGAAAAGGAGTCCGGAACGTGTTTTCATCTATGTTTCATTAATCGGTTACAGACAGGTTATGAGATTGCATGGGTAAAAATATACATATTAATTTATTCCTCCCAAACCTTTTCCCGCCTTATATGTTATTTTTGTACCTGCTGAAAAAAAGTTTATGAAGAAAGCTGCATTCCTGTTTTTTGTTTTGGTTCTTTCCGCCTGCGGCAATCACGAAAGGACAGGGCAACGGATCATATCGGTCAGTATTGCTCCTTTCGGATATTTTGCCGGGCAGATTGCAGGTGACAATTTTTCGGTTAATGTGATGGTCCCGGCCGGAGCCAATCCCCATATCTATGAACCGTATCCCGACCAGATCGACAGGCTTCGCAGGTCGGAAGCGTATATCAGCAACGGTTACCTTGGATTTGAAATGGCATGGATGGACCGTTTCCTGGAGATTAACAGGTCGATGAAGATACTCAATCTTGGAGAAAGCATAGAACCGATTGAGAATCACGACCACCATGAGGGTGAACATGTGGAAGGTGCAGATCCTCACTACTGGGTTTCACCCTTGTGCGCTATGAAAATGGCTTCATCTGTAAGAGACTTTCTGGCTGAGCTCGATCCTGCTAACAGGGGGGAGTATGAAGCCAACTACAGGGCACTGATCAGAAAGACAGAACAGGTTGATTCTATGGCAAGGGAGCTGTCGTTATTTGAAGGCAGCAGGACCTTTATGATATATCATCCCAATCTTGCGTATCTTGCGAGGGATTACGGGCTGACGGAGATTGCTGTTGAAAATGAGGGCAAGGAACCTTCGCCTTCTCAACTCATAAGCCTGATTGATGCTGCAAAACGTGAAAATATTAAGATGATTCTGGTCCAGAGGGAATATGATCCGAGGAATGCCAGGGCGGTTGCAGATGAGACCGGCGCCAGGGTGGAAATCATTGATCCCCTCTCAGCCGATTGGTTTGCATCCACTACTGCAGTCATCCAATTGCTTAAAGCCGGTTTTGAGGAAGCCAAAAATTAACCATTATGCCTGAGCCCCTTCTTGAATTGATCTCGGTTTCAGTTTCCTACGGGGAATACAGGGCTCTTGATGATGCCGGCCTCATCGTCTCGGAAAATGACTTTATCGGTGTCATCGGTCCGAACGGCGGAGGAAAGACCACACTCCTGAAAGCCATACTGGGACTGGTTCCTTACAGCGGAAAGATGGTTTTCAATCCGGAGCTTCAGGGAGGAAAGAGGATAGGATATCTTCCGCAGATATCGACCGGCGATCACAGCTTCCCCCTTACTGTTGCCGATGTGATTCTTTCCGGACTTATGATGCACAAGGGCAGGATTCCGGTTATGACTGCAGCCGACAGAATAAAGGCGGCCGGAGTTATTGAGGAACTGGGGATTAAGGAACTTTCGGATTCACCGCTTTCCGAACTTTCCGGAGGCCAGCTGCAGAGAGTGTTCCTCGGAAGAGCTGTGATAGGAGATCCAAGACTGCTTCTGCTCGACGAACCAGGCAATTTTGTCGACTCGAATTTTGAAAACGACTTTTATGAAAAGCTCAGGATACTTAACAGGCGTATGGCCATACTGATGGTGTCGCACGACATTGGTACCATTTCATCGCATGTAAGGTCGTTTGCATGCGTTAACAGGAAACTTCATTATCATCCGTCATCTGAAATAACCAATGAACAGCTTCTTGGCTACGGGTGCCCCATTCAGCTTATAACTCATGGTGAAGTGCCTCATACCGTACTTAAAATTCACTGATCGTTGGAAGGAAACATTTTTCAATATGAGTTTGTAATAAAAGGTCTGCTGGGTGCCCTTTTTGCAAGCATCACGGCCGGGCTGGCCGGAACCTATATTGTATCGAAAAGAATGGTTTTCCTCAGCGGAGGGATCACACATGCTTCCTTCGGCGGTATAGGTATAGGATATTTTGCAGGCATTAATCCCGTGGCGGGAGCAGCAGTTTTCGGAGTGCTGTCGGCTCTGGGCATAGAATATCTGTCGGTGAGGCAGAAGATAAGGGAGGACTCGGCAATAGGCATCCTGTGGGCCCTGGGAATGGCTGTCGGGATTATTTTTATATACCTCACACCCGGCTATGCACCAAACCTTATAAGTTATCTTTTCGGCAGCATACTAACAGTGACTTATGGAGATATAATCGCTCTCGGAATCATGTCGTTGGTGCTGATTTTATGGTTTACCGTGTTCTACAGAATGATACTCTATATATCCTTCGACGAGCAGTATGCCAGGACCTTCACTCACCATGTAAACTTTTTCAGGTATGTCACAACATCACTTATTGCTCTTGCGATAGTTTTGAACATCAGGATGGCCGGAGTTGTTCTTGTATTGTCACTTCTTACCATACCTCCGAACATTGCAATGCTTTTTACAAAAAGATATCCGTTAATTGTAGTTTGGTCGATGATTGCGGCTTTTGCAGGAACATCAGCCGGATATGTGATTTCATACTACGCCGGAATTCCGGTTGGAGCAACCATAATATTCACACTGGTTGTCATCTGGCTGGGAGCAAAGCTGGTAAGCAGGAAGCCAATGAAGTTTTCTGAAAATAACGATAAAAAATTATTGACTAACAATAATTGAATTATTGTTTTACGATAAATAATTGTTGAATAACGATAAAGGAATCAGATATGGATTATGATCTTTTGGTAATTGGAAGCGGTCCCGGCGGATATGTTGCTGCCATAAGGGCCTCACAGCTGAAGATGAAAGTTGCTGTTGTCGAGAAGTCGGAGATAGGCGGAATATGCCTTAACTGGGGATGCATCCCAACAAAATCGCTGTTGAAGAGCGCTCAGGTACTCGAATACATAAATCACGCCGGGGATTACGGAATCATTCCGGGCGGTGAGGCGAAAGCCGATTTTAACGCCATAATTGCCCGTAGCCGTGGAGTAGCCGAAGGGATGAGCAAGGGGGTTCAGTTTCTTTTCCGAAAAAACAATATAGAACTGATAAGGGGTTTCGGAGCACTGACAGGAGGCTCAGAAGTGGAAGTAACCGCTGAAGACGGAACCAAAAAGAAGTATTCGGCACGGAACATCATAATTGCCACCGGGGCGAGGTCGAAGGAATTGCCGGGGCTCAGGCAGGATGGCAAAAAGATCATAGGATACCGTGAAGCGATGACTCTCCCTGTCCAGCCGGAGTCGATGGTTGTGGTCGGTTCGGGAGCTATCGGAAGCGAGTTTGCATCCTTTTACCAGACTATCGGAACAAATGTGACTCTTGTCGAGTTTCTTCCGAGGATTGTCCCGCTTGAGGACGAGGAAGTTTCAAAGCAGATGGAAAGATCGTTCAAAAAGATGAAAATGAGGGTTATGACCGATTCTTCGGTTGAATCGGCCGACACTTCAGGCGAAAAATGCAGGGTAAGGATAAAGACGCCGAAGGGATATGAGGAAGTTGAGGCTGATATTGTTCTTTCAGCGGTAGGAGTGGAGACCAATATTGCCGGGATCGGTCTGGAAGTGGCCGGAGTAAGGACAGAAAAGGGAAAAGTAGTTGTTGATGATTACTATAGGACCAATGTTCAGGGCATATACGCCATAGGCGACATCGTTCATGGCCCGGCTCTGGCTCATGTGGCTTCTGCGGAAGGGATCGCCTGTGTTGAGAAAATTGCCGGTCTCGATCCGGAACCTGTTGATTACTCGAATATCCCTTCGTGTGTTTACACCACACCCGAGATCGCCTCCTGCGGTATGACTGAAGCTGCTGCAAGGGCTGCCGGCCGCGAGATCAAGGTTGGGAAATTCCCTTTCACGGCTTCGGGCAAAGCCAGCGCTTCAGGGTCAAAGGACGGCTTTGTAAAACTGATCTTTGATGCTGCTTATGGGGAACTTATTGGTGCGCACATGATAGGCGCCAATGTGACCGAGATGATTTCAGAGCTGGTTGTGGCCCGGAAACTTGAAACCACCGCTCATGAGATTATGAAGTCAGTTCACCCGCATCCCACAATGTCTGAGGCAATTATGGAAGCAGCTGCAGCAGCTTACGGGGAAGTGATACACCTCTGATCCTGTTTATTGCAGATTAGACGCAACCTTTTGGCAGGATTTTTCATCAATCTTTTGGAATTGCCATGTACTATCAGATATATTTTGTTTATATTTATGATGTCAAAAGGCGTTGATCGTTGCCTGATATAAAAAATATAATCAAAGGTTGTCTGGCTGGCAACAGAAGGGATCAGGAACTTCTGTACAGGCGTCATTCCGCAAGATTGTATGCGGTATGCCTCCAGTATTCCGGTAATGATGATGAGGCAAGAGATATCCTTCAGGAAGGATTCATCAAGGTATTCGAAAACCTTATCCATTACAAGCATGAAGGTTCTTTTGAAGGATGGATGCACAGGATAATGGTCAACACCGCTCTTGAGAAATTCCGAAGCAAGCATAACCTTTTCAGGGTTGATGATATTGATCAGATACAGGAGCCGGATGCAGATCCCGACAATGATGATTACTCAGGGCTTGAAGCAGTTGATCTTATGGAAATAATAAGGGAACTTCCGCCCAAATACAGGATGGTTTTCAACCTGTATGCTATTGAAGGCTATTCTCACAAGGAGATAGGAAGGATGATGAATATTTCCGAAGGCACTTCAAAGTCGAACCTGTCGAGAGCAAGAATTATACTTCAGAAGAAGGTGAATTTATATACGGGAATAAGGAAGAGCGCAGTTAATGGATGACAGGAAGGCAAATATAGATCTTCTTTTCAGGAACGGACTAAAAGACTTTGAGGTCCTTCCTCCGCCTGAGGTATGGAACAACATTTTGCCGGTAATCAGGAAAAGGCAGCGCTATGTTGTATTCCTCAGAACTGCAGCCATGGTTGCTATTCTTCTTTCAATGAGTTTTCTTGCATACAGGCTGAGCAGGCAGATCCCTTCCTCGTTCAATGAACCGGTGATTTCCTTTGGACAGGATCAGATATTCGACAGAACTGCTCCGGCCGATCCGGCGCTTGTCAGAATAATGCCATCGGGTGACAGGCAGACCGGTTCAGCTGCAGGCCTTCAGGAAACAGACCGGGTCTCCCTTGCAGATACTGATTCAAACCATGAACAGAGTAGATCGGATCCGTTTTTTACTGAAACCGCTGCTCCCGATTTCAGCAGTAACCTGATCGATTACTCATCTCTGGTGGAATATCGCAGAACCGAAACTGCTGACTTTGCTCCTTTTACGGTCAATAGTGATGAATTTGACCAGTTAGTGGAAGAGCCGGCCAAAAAAGATAACAGATGGAGTCTTACAGCAATGGCTTCACCCATGTATTACCTGCGTCCGGGAACCACTGCAGGCGATTTTCAGGGCAGTTTTCCCCTTGAGCAATCAAGAGTATCCTATTCGGGTGGTGTCGGATTTTCATACAAGATAAGCCGGAAGTTAAGTATACAGTCGGGGCTCTACTATTCATCAGTAGGCAACGAGGTAGATAACATAAGATCCTTTACAGGCTTCAGACAGTTCGATTATACCAAGGGTGATCATAATTTTGAGGTTCATACCTCCTCAGGGATTATTCTTACGGAGAATCCTGACGTGTTTCTTACAGATTACATGAGTGAAAGGGTTGTTACCATGTATGGCAGAGACGTCTTTGATCCTGCAAAAGCAAACCTGCCTGCTCTGGGCAATTCTCTTTTTCAGAATTTCGGCTATATAGAGATGCCGGTGATGCTGCGTTATAAGCTCATCGACAGGGGAATCGACTTTAACCTGATTGGAGGTATGTCGTACAACCTGCTTGTCAGCAATTCGGTTCACGCCATGGTTGACGGCAGCAGGTACGATATAGGTAAAACTGCCGGCCTGAATAACTTCCTGGTAAGCAGTTCCCTTGGAATGGGAATGGAATATACTCTCAACGATAAGATATCTCTTAACCTCGAACCTACATTCAGATACTATCTTAATCCTTTCAGCAATCTGGGAAGCGTTACCTCAAATCCTTATTCCTTCGGAATATTCTCAGGTCTTTCCTACCGCTTCTGATAAACCGTCTTCGGGCCTTCAGGCCTTTTCAGGCTTTTTAACTCATTTTGTTAATTTCAGGATTGTCGCAGCTTACTTATAAGCCGTAAAAACGCTACCTTTGCAATTTATTTTACTACCGGGGAATTATATTATGATTAAACCTGCCATACGATCACTGATTATTGGAACAGGACTTGTTGGTCTTGCTGTTTCTGTATTCATTGTAAACCAGAGTTTCAAAAGCTTTGCAAGGAATTATGAACCTGGTTCGCCTGTTGACTCCGCCTTTTATAACAGGCCTTACAGGATGCCGGATGAGGTTACTTTTGCAGGGGAGAGAATGCCTCTTGAGAATTTTGACACCCGCGAAAGCCTCGACCGTGAGCTGCTTACAAGCGCCTACCGGCATTCATCCACCATCCTTATAATTAAGAAAGCCAACAGGTATTTTCCGGTGATTGAAAAGATTCTCAGGGAGAATGGGATTCCCGACGACTTCAAGTACCTGGTTGCTGCCGAGAGCGAATTCAACAATGTTGTTTCACCGGCAGGCGCCACGGGTTTCTGGCAGATAATGGCCGCCACGGGAAGGGAAGCAGGAATGGAAATAAACAACGTAATAGATGAGAGATATCATCTTGTAAAGTCGACCGGGTTTGCCTGCGATTTTATAAGGAAGTCGTATGAGAAATATGGGAACTGGACGCTGGCAGCAGCATCCTATAACGGAGGCAGGGCTTCTGTAGATGAGCAGATCGGTATACAGAAACAGAATAATTACTATGATCTCCTGCTTAATGAGGAGACAGCAAGGTATATTTTCAGGGTTGTGGCATACAAGCTTGTGATAACCGATCCGGGCCGCTTCGGATTTGACATAGACAGGAGTGACCTGTATCCCCCTCTTTCCTACACAGAAGTAAAAGTCGACACTGCTGTTTCCGATTTTTCGGATTTCGCAGCAAAATACAATACCAACTACAAAATTCTTAAGTTCCTGAATCCATGGCTCCGGAAAGCTTACTTTACGCCGCGTCCGAACAAGGAGTACCTTATCTGGATACCTGATGAGGGAATGCGCACAAGGGTATATGAAGGGATAAACGACTGATAAAGGTCAGTTTGGATTGCAATGAAGGAAGAGATCAGGGTTTACGGAGCCAGGGTTCATAATCTGAAGAATATTGATGTGACCATTCCCAGAAACAGGCTGGTTGTTATAACCGGCCTGAGCGGAAGCGGAAAGTCGTCGCTTGCCTTCGACACAATATATGCAGAAGGACAGAGGCGTTACATGGAAACCCTTTCGGCTTATGCACGGCAATTTCTTGGGGGAATGGAACGGCCTGACGTGGACAAGATAACCGGATTAAGTCCTGTTATCTCCATAGAGCAAAAAACCACGAATAAAAACCCCAGATCCACAGTAGGGACCATCACGGAGATATATGATTTTCTGAGACTGTTGTATGCGAGGGCCGGAGATGCATATTCATGGGCTTCAGGGGAAAAAATGGTAAGGTACACCGACGACCAGATTTTCGATCTTGTAAAAAGCCGCTATGACGGCAAAAAGATATTTTTCCTGTCGCCTCTGGTAAAAGGAAGGAAGGGACATTACAGGGAGCTTTTTGAACAGCTCAGAAGGAAGGGCTTCCTGAGTGTAAGGATCAATGGGGAAATAAAGGAGATGACTCACGGCCTGAGACTCGACAGGTACAAGACTCACAATATCGAACTGGTAGTAGACAAGTTCAGGGTGGGGGATGTTACCGAAAAGCGCCTTCGCGACTCGGTGATGATGTCGCTCGATCAGGGAGACGGTGTGATGATGGTGCTGGAAGCAGAGAATCCGGAACCAAGGTTCTTCAGCCGGCATCTCATGTGCCCTGTTACCGGAATCTCATACAATGAACCTGCCCCTCATACCTTCTCGTTCAACTCACCGCTTGGGGCTTGTCCTCATTGCAACGGATTGGGAGAAATATCGAGCATCGATATGAGCAAAATAATACCCGATCCTTCGCTCAGCATAAGAAAAGGCGGTATAGAGCCGCTGGGAAAATACAAGAATATCTGGATATTCTGGCAGATAGAGGCAATTGCTGAAAAGAACGGATTCACCCTCGATACCCCGATTTCAGATATCCCCGAGGAAGCACTCAACAAAGTGCTTTATGGTTCGGATGAAATACTCAAGCTCTCGAATACCCCGCTGGGCATGACTTCAAATTACCTCATGACATTTGAAGGTGTGGTCAACTTCGTCGGGAACATAGAAGTGATCAACGGCAAGAAGAACGGGGCCAGGATGAGAGATCAGTATGTCCAGTATAATACCTGTCCGGAATGTTCCGGAACAAGACTCAGAAAGGAATCGCTCTGGTTCAGGATAGGAGGGAAGAATATCGGGGAGCTTGCTGCAATGGATATCAGGGAGTTGTCGGCATTCATGGAGAATGTAGGCGAAAGGATGTCAGACAAACAACGGACAATTGCTGCCGAGATAATCAAGGAGTTAAGGAGCAGGCTTGGATTCCTGGTTGAGGTGGGGCTCGATTACCTTTCGCTTAACAGGGGAGCAAGAACTCTTTCAGGAGGAGAGAGCCAGCGTATCAGGCTTGCTACTCAGATAGGTTCAAAGCTGGTGAATGTTCTGTACATCCTTGACGAGCCAAGCATAGGTCTTCATCAGAGGGATAACATGAGACTTATTTCTTCCCTCAAGCAGCTGAGGGATGCGGGCAACTCGGTGATAGTGGTGGAGCACGACAAGGAGATGATACTATCGTCGGATCACATAATCGACATGGGCCCCGGGGCCGGGCGTCATGGCGGGGAAGTGGTTGCTTCGGGAACTCCCGGTGAGATCAGGGCTTTTGACACGCTTACGGCCGGCTATCTCAACAACAGCCATAAGTTCAATATACCTGAGAAAAGGAGAAATGGAAGCGGGAAATACCTTGTTATGACTGGCGCCACCGGGCACAACCTTAAAAATGTGGATGTGGTATTTCCTCTGGGAACGTTTATTTGCATCACCGGCGTATCGGGAAGCGGCAAATCCTCATTGGTGAACCAGACGCTTCATCCGGCGCTGGCGAGACGGTTCCATAACTCGGGCAAAGCATCGCTCCCTTACAGGGATATTCTTGGGCTGGAGAATCTCGACAAGGTTATCGAGGTCGATCAGTCGCCTATCGGAAGGACTCCCAGATCGAACCCGGCTACTTACACCGGTGTGTTCACCGATATCCGTAAGCTGTTTGAACAAACCACGGAAGCTAAGATAAGGGGATTCGGGGCCGGCAGGTTTTCCTTCAATGTAAAAGGAGGCAGGTGCGAGGGATGCGAAGGCGCAGGAGTCAAAACCATAGAAATGAATTTTCTTCCCGATGTATATGTGCATTGCACCGAATGCAACGGGAAAAGGTACAACAGGGAAACCCTTGAAGTGAAGTATAAAGGTCAGTCGATCAGTGATGTGCTTGACATGACCGTCAATATGGCCGTTGAATTCTTTGCGAATATTCCATCGATATATCATAAAATAAAGACCTTACAGGATGTAGGACTGGGTTACATAAGACTTGGTCAGCAATCAACCACGCTTTCGGGAGGTGAGGCACAGAGGATAAAGCTTGCTGCAGAACTCTCGCGCAAGGATACCGGAAAGACACTTTACATACTCGATGAACCTACTACCGGACTTCATTTTGAAGATATCAGGGTTCTGCTGGAGGTTTTGAATAAGCTGGTCGACAGGGGAAACACGGTTATTGTGATCGAACATAACATGGATGTAATCAAGATGGCTGATTATATAATTGACCTTGGTAAGGAGGGTGGAAGGAACGGCGGAAACCTGATTTTTGCAGGAACCCCAGAAGATCTCCTTAATTGCCGGGAAAGTCATACTGCCAAATTCCTTGAGCATGAGCTCAGGGTTTAGTTTTTATTTATATTTGAATTCTGCAAAAATAAGCTTATGAAGGATGAAAAACACGCTGATCCGATCAGTGAAGCTTTCGCACAAAAGTCGTGGCACGAGATACATGTAACAGATTCATGGAGGGTCTTCAAGATCATCTCCGAACTTGTTGAGGGTTTTGAAAAGCTGGCCAGGATAGGGCCCTGTGTTTCAATATTCGGATCGGCCCGGACTCATTATAATGACAAGTACTACAAGCTGGCGGAAGATATAGCCTTTAAACTTGTTCAGAGCGGGTATGGAGTTATTACCGGAGGGGGCCCCGGAATAATGGAAGCTGCCAACAAGGGCGCCAGGAGGGGAAACGGCAAATCGGTAGGGATAAATATTGACCTTCCGTTTGAACAGCATGCCAACGCTTTTATAGATTCCGACAAGCTCATTACCTTCGATCATTTCTTTGTAAGGAAAGTAATGTTCATGAAGTATGCCCAGGGATTCATTGTCCTTCCCGGCGGGTTTGGGACCTTCGATGAACTGTTTGAAGCCATTACCCTTATACAAACGAGAAAGATCGGGAAATTTCCGATTGTTCTGGTAGGAGTTAAGTACTGGAGCGGATTGATTGACTGGATCAAACAGGTTATGCTGGAAGAGGAACGCAACATTTCGCCAGAGGATCTTGATATATTCACTCTTGTCGATACTTCGGATGAAGCAGTGGAAAATATTTCAAAGTTCTACTCGAGGTACCTGCTGAGCCCGAACTTCTGATCATCTTTTTCTTATCCTGTCGAGTTCCCTGTCGGCGTCACGGCGTTTCAGGGTTTCACGCTTGTCATATTCCTTCTTTCCTTTGGCGAGGGCTATTTCAGCTTTGGCAAGGCCTCTTTCGTTAATGAATACCTTTATTACTATTATCGTAAGACCTGTTTCCTTTACCTTTCTTTCCATCTTCCTCAGCTCCCTGTTCGTCAGAAGGAGTTTCCTTTCCCTCATCGGATTGTGGTTGTTGAGGTTTCCCCACCAGTATTCGGCTATGTGCATTCCTTTTAAATACAGTTCGCCGTTTGTGAACTGGCAATAGGAATCAGTAAGGGCGGCTTTACCGGCACGTACCGACTTGATCTCTGTGCCTGTAAGCATTATTCCGGCTATGAACTTTTCCAGAAACTCATAATCGTGAGAAGCCTTCTTGTTTTTAATAACAATATCTGATCCGGCCGATCTCCTCATAAGTCTCAGGAAAATATTGAGAAATAAAACTTATCTGTAATCTGGGAAACAATCCTGCCTGTCAGGATGAACAATATAAAAAATACCATGGGGACTGCTATCATCATTTTTATACGGTCGGAATCTGTCGGCGACAGCATTCTTTCAATTCCGGTATAAAGAATATAGAAACCGAAAAATGCCAGGATGTTGACGAAGATGAATGATTCAAAAAGCTGGCTGAGTATCTGGCAGAGCAGCAGGGGAACAAGTGAGGCTGAAACGATTTTGAAAGCTGTGCCCGTATCATTCCCGTATCCGAAGGTTTTCATGATTTCTCTCATGGCCAGTGCAGTTCCATAGACTACTATTGTCATAGTTGCAAAATATCTTATCCCGGCTATTAACGAATAGACGTTGGTAAGTTCGGTATTGGTGAAAAGGAAAGCTCCAAGGAATGTTGAAATTGAAGCGAGTGTCGCCAGGGGAAGAAACAGGCTTCGTGAAAACAACCTTGCAGGTTTGTTTTCAGTGTATATTATATCCCATTCCTTTACGGTATTCAGGATAAGGTTCCTGACCGTGTCAGCCAGAAATTTAAAATCCATCTGCGAACTGGTTTAGAGGCCCAAAATTAAATAAATTTATGGTAATTTGTTTTTTCTTTTATTATTCGGAATGATGGAGTCGGGAAAGAGAACCTCGGGATATGATATGCTGGTTATTACCGGACCAACGGCATCAGGCAAGACGGACCTGGCCGCCAGACTGGCCCTGAGGCTGGGAGGAGAGGTGATCAGCGCCGATTCAAGGCAGGTTTACAAACAGATGAATATCGGGACCGGGAAGGATTACAGAGATTACCTGGTCGACGGAATTCAGGTTCCATGTCATCTTATCGACATAAGGGAGCCGGGTTACCGTTACAGTGTGTTCGAGTATCAGCGCGATTTCGTCAGGGTTCTGAGGGATTTCAGGGAAAGAGGAAAATTCCCTGTTGTCTGCGGAGGATCGGGAATGTATATCGACTCAGTGGTGTCGGGTTACAGGCTTCCTGAGGTACCGCCCGATCCAGATATGAGAAAGATACTCGAGAACAAGACCATGGAGGAGCTTTCAGCAATTCTTTCAGGTTACAGGAAACTGCATAACCTTACTGATATTGATACGAAAAAAAGAGCGATAAGGGCCATCGAGATAGAAAAATTCCTCGCTGACAACAGGGAGTCAACTGCTGCATTTCCTGTTTCAAATCCCCTTGTGATCGGGGTTCTCTACAACCGGGAGATGCGCAGGGAGAGGATAAGCGCCAGGCTCAGGGCAAGGCTCAAAGAAGGAATGATACAGGAAGTTGAGAAGCTTCTCGATCAGGGAATTGATTCTGAGACACTGATTTACTATGGTTTGGAATACAAGTATATAACTCTTTACCTCACAGGCAAAACAGGCTATGATGATATGGTAAAGTCGCTTGAGACAGCCATTCACCAGTTTGCCAAGAGGCAGATGACCTGGTTCCGCGGAATGGAACGGAAAGGAGTTGTTATCCACTGGATCGACGGTGAACTGACACCCGGAGATAAGGTGGAAACAGTTATTGGTTTGTTACAAAATCCACCTGAGCCATGACGCTGCGCCAAGCCATTGCTGAAACAGCGGCCTGGGAAGCCTGAACATTTATTTCAGGTACAGATCAAGCCACTCGAAGAACTCCCTTTGCCAGATAACCGAGTTTTGCGGTCTGAGTACGAAATGGGTTTCATCCTCGAAGAAGAGAAGCCGGCTCGGGACCCCAAGTATCTGTGCAGCCTGGAATGCTTCGAGGCTCTGGGTGTAAGGGATCCTGAAGTCGTTTGCCCCGACAATAATCATTATTGGCGTATCCCATTCTTCAACCCTCAGGTGTGGGGAGAACTGGTAGCTCTTTGGATTGTTCCAGTATGGTCCTTCAATGTCCTTATTAGGGAACCATAGCTCCTCGGTGGAACCGTACCAGCTTGTGAAGTTGAACATTCCGCAGTGGGAAATGAAAGCTTTGAATCGTCCGCCGTGGATCCCTGCCAGATAGTAAACCGAGAAACCTCCGTAACTGGCTCCCACTGCTCCAATCCTTTCACGATCTATATAGGGTTCTCTGGCCATGGCATCGGTGGCATCGAGATAATCCTGCATGTTTGCACCTCCATAGTCGCCTGATATCTGTTCCTTCCATGCCTGTCCGAAGCCAGCAACACCTCGCCTGTTGGGAGCATAAACAACATATCCCTTGGCAGCCATCATCTGGAGATTCCACCTGTACGACCAGAACTGGTCGAGAGTCGACTGTGGTCCGCCGTTGCAGAACAGGAGAGCAGGGTATTTCTCCGAAGGATTGAATGATGGAGGATATACCACCCACATCTGCAGGTCTTTATTGTCCTTGGTCCTGATATACTTTTCTTCTACTTTGCCCATTCTGACCGACTCGTAGATAGGCTTGTTAATTGAAGTCAACTGCCTTATCTCGCCGGAGGTCATGCTGACAGCAGCAATTTCAGGCGCCATCGACATGGAAGCTATACCTGAAACGAGTACTCCCTGTCTGAGGCTGAGGGGGCCCAGGTTATGAACTCCATCTGTTACCTTTACGACATTTCCCGTGTTAAGATCTGTTCTGAATATCTGGGCGGTACCCAGGTGTGAGCAGGTAAACCAGATGTTCCGTTCATCGGCCCATGAAATGTTTTCCACATCAAATTGCCATTCCCGGGTGATCCACGTACGGCTTCGGTTGTTGATATCATAAACAAAGAGGCGGTCGAGGTCAGCTTCATAGCCGTTTCTCTCCATGCTCTGATAAGCAATTTTTGAGCCGTCAGGCGAGAAAACCGGATACCTGTCATATCCTCCGTTACCTTCAGTGATGTTGATTTCATTTCCTGATGCCAGTTCCCGGAGATAAATATCAGAATTTGTACTTCTTGCGTCATCTATTCCCCTGAGCCTTTTGGATGTGTAGGCTATATATTTTCCGTCGGGGCTCCATGCTATTTCACGTTCATCGTAATAGGGCGCTGTGGGCGATTCAAATTTCTGTTCCTTCATTATGTCCTTTTCGCCCGAGACTGATTTGCCGTTAAAGGAAGCAACGAAGATATGGCTGTATGAATAGTCGCTCCATGAGTTCCAGTGCCTGTACATCAGGTCATCAATGATCCTTACCTTTGCATTTGAAAAGCCGTGTTTCTCATTGGATGTCTGGTCGAGTTTGACCCTTTTTGTGAAGAGGATGTTTTTCCCGTCGGGTGAAATGTTAAAGGTTTCGAATCCGGAGATGCCTTCCACCCTGTTTTGTTGAGAACCGTCGGGATTCATTGTCATAAGGTCCTGACCGTTTATGTATGCTATTTTTCTTCCTTCATCGAACCATTGCGGGGAAAAGCCACCCTGTGTGGTTAATCTTACGGGTTCGCCTCCTGCAAGACTTATGCTGAAAATATCTGTGTGCCTTCTTTCGGTGGGCAGGTCGGTAAGGGTTACCGTATACAACACTGCAGAACCATCAGGTGACAGTGCAAAGGATCCCAGCCGGCCGAATTTCTGCATTATTTCAGGAGTCATAACGCCTCCCGCCTTTTCTTCCCCGGTGAGAGTTGTGTTTATTTCCTCTGTTGCCTCACCGGATACGGGTCCGGGGGAGGTCGGTTTGCATGAAAAAACAGCCAGGACGATCGCAATCATCGGCAGGTAGGAAGTCCTCTTCATAATGGTCAGTAAGTTTGTTTATTGTTTTCTAAGAGCTTCGGAAATTTTTTGTTTCAGTTCGTCCCAGAGTTCAGGGTTGTCTTTTATAATCTGCTTGACGGCATCTCTTCCCTGGCCGAGTTTTGTATCGCCGTAGCTGAACCAGGATCCGCTTTTTTTGATAATGTCGAAATCAACTCCGAGATCCACTATTTCTCCGAGCTGCGAGATTCCCTCGCCGTAAAGGATGTCGAAATCGGCTTTTTTGAAAGGCGGGGCAAGCTTGTTCTTTACAATTTTTACTCTTGTCCTGTTCCCTGTTATTTCTTCGCCGTCTTTAAGCTGGTTGGTTCTGCGGATGTCAACCCTTACCGAGGCATAGAATTTCAGTGCGTTCCCGCCGGTCGTTGTTTCAGGGTTTCCGAACATAACCCCGATTTTATCCCTTAGCTGATTGATGAAGACGCAGGAAGTATTTGTCTTGCTTATATTGGCAGTCAGTTTTCTCATCGCCTGTGACATGAGCCTTGCCTGCAGGCCCATCTTGGAATCGCCCATTTCACCTTCGATCTCGGCCTTTGGAGTAAGGGCTGCGACTGAGTCAATAACAATTATGTCGAGCGCACCTGAACGGATAAGGTTGTCGGTGATTTCGAGGGCTTGCTCCCCGTTGTCGGGCTGGGATATCAGCAGGTTTTCAACGTCGACACCCAGTTTTTCAGCATAGTTTCTGTCGAAAGTATGCTCGGCATCAATGATGGCAGCTATACCGCCGTTTTTCTGTGCTTCGGCAATAGCATGGATTGCCAGTGTGGTCTTTCCTGAGGCTTCCGGGCCGTAGATCTCGATAACCCTTCCCCTGGGGTAACCTCCGATTCCAAGGGCAGCGTCGAGCCCTATCGATCCGGATGGTATTACCTGGATGTTTTCAATGGCATGGTCGCCAAGTTTCATGATGGTTCCCTTTCCGAAATCCTTCTCGATCTTACCGATTGTCATTTCAAGCGCCTTCAGCTTTTCCTTGCTGATTTCTTTTCTTTCGTTGCTCATGTTGGTATTTATTTCTGGTACAATTTGAATATCTGTTCCGAATGGTTTTTCGTATCCACTTTCCCGATTATCTGCTCAATTTTTCCTTCTTCATCAATAATGAAAGTTGTCCTTACTATTCCGAAAAAACTTTTTCCGTACATTTTCTTTTCTCCGTATACTCCGTAGTCGTTTACAATTTTCTTTGTAGTATCGGCGATAAGGGGAAACTGAAGTGAATATTTGTCAGCAAATCCCCTGTGCGATTTTTCACTGTCGGTGCTTACTCCGACCACTGCGAATCCCTTTTTCAGAAATTCCTCATGGTTGTCGCGCAGATTGCAGGCTTCTGCAGTACAGCCCGACGTATTGTCCTTTGGATAAAAATAGAGAACCAGCTTTTTACCTGTGAAATCACTAAGCCTGACTTTACGGCCCTCCTGGTCTGTGCCTTCGAACGACGGCGCAGCCATGCCTTCCTTTAGTTTTACCATACTGGTATAGATTTTGTATTTAGGGTTAAATTTACGAAGTTTGAACAGTTTTCTGATAGTAAGGTAAAAATTGTTATTAACATGAAATTTTCAGGCAGGGTTATGCTTTTCACATGAGAGCCCGGACTTTTATTTATTGAGCAGATAATAAAAACACAGGATATTAGTGATTAAAAAAGTGCAATACACCAGGATAGGGTTTTTGATATTAATTGCGGTTATTACAATCCGGGGTGTCTTGTTTTCCCAGGACCTGCCCGTCAATCCTCCTGCAAAGACTCCGGAGAATCAGGTTCCGGTACGTCAGGAAGTTCCGGCTGAATATGACAGGCTGCTGTCGGATGCCATGAAGTACCAGGTAATGGCTGATTCGCTTAATTCAATTGCTGCAGTATACAGGAGGCAGTCTGCAGGCCTTTCTTCCCTGCGGCAAAAAGAAGCAGAAGACAGGGCTTCAGAAGCTGAGGCGCTTGCCCTTGATTATCAGAAGCTGGCCGATGAGCGGTTCGGCAGGGCAGGGATAGGAGCTGTTAGTGACAGCATTCAGAAAAAAAGTCAGGAGAAGTCCGGGCAAAAGCAGGATTCAGGTATAGTGATCTCTCTTTTCAGGATTGAAAAGGATCCGGCTGTAATCCGGAGAAATATTATTGCCATGGACCAGAAAGCGCCAGCCGGACTTGTTTACCGAATACAGATGGGTGTTTTCAGCAAGTCTGTCGATCCGTCCTTTTTCAGGGGAATAACGCCAGTTTACGGGTATGGTGTTCCGGGGACATCATCAGTAAGATATTTTGCAGGTTTGTTCAGAAGGAGGGAGGATGCCGAGCGCTCTCTGGGAATCCTGAGGCAGATGGGATTCAGGGATTCTTTTCTTACAGCGGTCCTCGACGATAAGCCGGTTTCGTTGGAAAGAGCCCTTCTGATGGAAGATGAGTGGGGCAGAAGATCTCTTCAGGAAGATGTAGTCAGGCAGGCCCGGGGTCCGGCTGAACCTGCAACCCTCTCATTCAGGGTAGAAGTTACAAGATCAGTCAAACCTCTTAAGGAAGAGGCTGTAGGGGTGTTCAGGACCATGGCTGGAGACAGGGGATTTGAAATAGTTGAGGCTGAAGATGGAAGCCAGGTATATCTGATAGGAAAATTTATTACTTTTGAAAGTGCTTCCGCTTATGCTGACCTGCTTCAGCGGAACGGCTACAGTGAGGCCAGGGTGGTTGCTTATGCCGGAAGCAGGGAGATACCGGTTGATAAGGCAAGAAAACTTTTTGAAAATTAAAGATGAAGGAGAAAACATTACGCAGGAGCGACAGGAAGAGCAGCGGGGACGAAGTACATTCGCTTATCCTGTACAATGATGAGGTTAATACATTCGATCATGTCATAAAATCGCTTGTTGAAGTATGCGGTCACGATCCTGTTCAGGCGGAACAATGTGCAATGATAGTACATCTTAAGGGCAGCTGCGACATTAAGCTGGGTATAAGGGAAGTTCTTCTGGCCATGAGCAGGTCGCTCAATGCAAAGGGATTGAACACCCGCGTGCTGGATCTTTAGATTAAATGCAGAGAACTCAGGGATTGACTATTCCCTGTGAAATATCCTGAAAAGAGCACGGTCTACTATTCCGAACAATAACATCGCTGTCAGTGCATAGGGAAGCCATTCAGGCAAGTTTATCCCCGTGGCCCGGATCTCGGGAAGTTTGATTTCTGAAATTCCCGATAATAATGATTCGGGAATTTTTATGTATTCGGCGATTCCGGAGAAAATATTCGCGGAGTTCTGTGAAGGAGTCAGGGCTGCTGCTGCTGCAATCAGAAGTGAAACTACAATAGTGGAAATAACAGGCACCTTGTAGCGTTTAAGAAAACTCTTTCTGTCAGGAACAGATTCAATTCTGATCCTTGTCATGGTCTTGGAGACAAATCCCTCAGGAGCTTTTTCAACAGTGCCCGGATTGAGATATCTTTCCAGGAACCTGTCAGCATCTGTTTTATTTATGTTCATGGCAGCAATACACTTTTTATTTCAGCTTTTCTTACTATCCCGGCAATTTTCTGCCTTGCTCTGAAGAGCTTGACCTTCAGATTGTTTTTGCTTATGCCGGTGATCTTTGAAATCTCATCTGCAGGCAGCTCATTGTAATAATAAAGGGTGATCAACCCTCTTTCATCTTCAGGCAGTTTCTGCAGTGCGAAGTTAATAAGAGCATTTCTGTACTCAGCGACAGCTTCTTCTTCATTTCCTGATACCGACAGGAAGTCGACGGCATCAGCAGGGAATTCCTCGAGCGACAGGACTTTGCCTTTACGGGTTCTGACCAGTGACACGGCTGTATTATATACAATTCTGTAAAGCCAGGTGGCAAAACTGCTCTGCATCCTGAAATCGCTTAACGAGCGGTAAGCTTTCAGGAATGCGTCCTGAGCCACCTCCTCTGCTTCTTCCCGGTTTCCGCAAATCCTGAAAGCGAGGTTGAAAGCTTTGTCCTTGTGTACTTCAACCAGACAGGAAAAGGCATTTACGTTTCCCGCAAGAACCTTTTCGATATAGTATTTGTCGCTTCCTGGTTCCATTCCGGTTCTTTGACGCATAAAGTTACGGTTTGGTTACCGTACCAGGTGTATTTAAAGTAAATGTATGCAGGATTTTTCAAATATTTTCTTCGTGATTTATGTAACCCCGGTACTTAATGTTGTGTCTAAAGGGCAAAATGTAAGTACTAACCAATAACTTAAAACAATGGAACCACTGATTGGCTTTATAGCTTTTTTCGCAATGATCTTCGGGATAGTGTATCTTTTTTTCACCACCCGCAACAGGGAGCGCATGGCGCTTATTGAGAAAGGCGCGGATGCAAGCCTGTTCAATACAGGCAAGACGCATGTCCCATGGTTCAACTGGGGCAAGTTTGCCCTGAAGACGGGCATGCTTCTGATAGGCGTAGGCTTTGGTATTATTGCAGGGGCCCTGCTGGATATGGCTGAAGTATTCCCGAACGATGCATCGGGTTATTTTTCGATGATCTTCATCTTTGGCGGACTCGCCCTGGTGATTTTTTATCTTATCGATCGCAGGAACAAGTGATTTCCATCCATTTTACGGGGCTGAATGATAACCCCTTCATCTATTTGATGTAGAACTCGATCATTTTCCTGACGGCCTCACGGCATACTGTGCAGTATCCCCGGGGGCCGTTGCTTTTCATACGGCAGTCTGCTTCGGCCCTGTAAATCCCTTTGGCCGAATAACCTCCTCCCTCAAATAATCCCACAGTGTTTTTGTACTTCTCCTCTGCGGGTGTCGGCATGGGTGTGTCTTTTGAGATCAGGTTCTTCCATTTTGATTCAAAACTGATCAGGGTAGTTATGTTTGGTTCCCATGGCTCCGTTTTCAGCGGATAAAAATCATTATATGCCACGTCCGATGTATAATATTCATCAGCCAGTCCGGCAAAACCATGTCCGAATTCATGAATGAAAACTACCGGCGAAAGCTTATGTCCTGCCGTTGTGCCGCTGTAATAGTTGTAAACCCCGCCGCCTCCGTACCTTTCGCTGTTGATAAGAACGATTATGTTGTCGTGGGGTACCACCGAAGCATGATCATTGACCGCCTTAATGTCTGTAGTGGTCAGGTACCTGTCGGTTCCGAAGGTGTAGAAACTCGAATTCAGAACTGTATTGACATAAATCCTTTCACCCGGAACATCGGTTCCGGTATCTTCGGAAACAGCTTCGACAGCCCAGACGTTTATTTTGTCTTTGTATTCGTTAAAGGGAGGTTCTGCGATCAGAACCTCGGAAAGTCTCTTTACGTCATTCCTGAATTTTTCCATTTCATCAGCTCTGTATCCCTCGGCAATGAAAGCAAGATCAACAGAGCGGGAGGGATCGCCAGACCCGTGTATTCTCGAGAAAGAAGTATTTATTGGTTTTTCCCTTCGGATATAGAAATCGTCCGGGTCGATGGTTGTTTCGTAAAGTCTGGAAAAGCTTCCGTTTTTTTCCCGCAGGCTGAGAATAAAGCGAACCTTTTCTTTTGGAAAGGGCATGGTTGCAACTTCATAAAAACTCCGGTCGGTGGTGCGGGCTTCTTCAGTGGACTGCCATTCCTGGAAAAGGGTGCAGAATCCACGGGAATAGATAAGCATATTTCCGGAAAAATCGAACACTTCATATTTGAAATTTCCATAATTGAAGGGATCGATGAGGTGCTGCCTTGACCCTGCAAAATATGGCTCTTCTTTCATACCTACAGGATATACAGCTGTTTCATTACTGTTCCCGGCAAGCATGAAATCAAACCGTAAAACCTTGTCGGTGAAGTATTTTTCATATATGGTCTGCCCCTGAAGCGGAATAAAGCAAAACAACAGCAGAAATCCCCGGAATATCTTCATAATTGATTTTTTTGTGACATAAAGCTAGAAATATTCAGTAAAACTGACGTGTATTTTATATATTTTTGCAGCGGCCCGGGAAACATCTGATCAGCATGATTGTTTATACATGAAATTATATCCCGGGCGACCAGGGACAAAGATAACATTTGAAAATACTGAAGAGATGGCTGACCTTAACACGAGAATAAGCGACTTTATCTGGGCTAATCTGAATGAGAAGCATGTTAACGGGAAGAAGGATCCTTTCTGGCAGGCTTTGAAGGATACAGGTACGGATCTCTGGCTCGACACGGGAGATATTGATGAGGCCGAAGCTAACTGGACCAGCGAGATGAGCGCTCTTACCACCAACAATACCCTTCTTAACAATGAGATACAGAAGGGGATTTACGATGTTTTTATTTCTGAGGCCAGGCATATTGTTCATGAACTTCCCCTTGAATCGAGGGTTAGGGAAATAGCATTTATGCTCAATGCAAGGCATGGTCTGAGGCTTGCATCCAGGTTCGGAGGTCTGGTGAGTGTTGAATTACACACAGATACGGCGCATGATATAAAGGCTATTGAGTATTACGGGAAGAGGTATCATGAGATATGTCCCGACCAGTTTATTGTAAAAGTACCTTTCACTGCGGAAGGGCTGATAGGAGCCAGGCGTTTAAAGGAAGCAGGCGTTAAGATAAACTTCACTCTCGGATTCAGCGCCAGGCAGAATGTGCTTATAACAAGCATTGCCCGTCCTGATTTTGTAAATGTTTTTCTTGGAAGGATAGGTGCTTTCATGATGGATAATAAGCTGGGCGACGGTTCAGGTGCAGGCGAGAGGGCAGTGATTGCTTCGCAGAACTGGGTGACTGCAATTTCAGGTCAGAACGAATGGCAGACCATGTTGATTGCAGCCAGCCTCAGGCATCACAACCAGCTTGAGATGCTTGCCGGAGCCGATGTCTTCACCATGCCGCCGAAAGTGGCAGCTGCCGGAAGAAAAACCCTCAGCGGGAAATTCGAATCGCACACTCACGAGAATTATGAGGTCAGTATTTATCCTTCAGCCAGCGGTTACGGAGTGGAAAAATTCTGGGAGGTGGATGACAAAGTACTGGGATTTGTTGAAAGGCTTCAGCAGAAGCTGCCTTCTTCAGGTCAGGAGATTGTAAGGATTGCCCAGGAGGAGGGATGTGGCGATATGTTTCCTCATCTCAGCAGGGAGGAACTGGCAGCCATCGCTTCGGACGGTAAGATACCTGTGTTTTCCAGATGGAAGGACCGGATTAAGGAAGGATCCATAGCGCCGGATACTCTGCTGACACTTGCCGGTCTTGCTTCATTTACTGCAGACCAGAATATGCTGGATCAAAGGATACTTGGCATTATCGGCTGATCTGCGATCTTTGCCTGGCTATTTCATAGAGAAGAATTCCTGCGGCCACTGATACATTTAGTGAACTGATCTCCCCCTTCATTGGTATTCTTACCTGGCGGTCGGCCAGTGCAACAAGTTCCCTGCTTATCCCCTTGTCTTCGGAACCCATAATCACAACGGCAGGACCTGAAAGATCAGCTTCTGAAACAATGTCTCCCGATTTCTCTCCGGCTGTTATGACTTTCAGGCCTGATTCCTTCAGGAACTGAACAGCCCTGACAATGCTTGCTTCCCTGCACACAGGGAGAGTATGCAGAGCTCCGGCCGATGTTTTGACTGCATCGGCGGTTATTCGGGCGGATCCTCTGGCTGGTATCGCAACTGCATGTGCTCCAAGACATTCTGCGCTTCTTACAATAGCTCCGAAGTTTCTTACATCCGAAACTCCGTCAAGGGCTATGATAAGCGGATCCTCCCCCTTCTCGAAGATCATTGGAAGAAGGTTCTCCACCGACTGGAATTCAATAAGTGAGAGCCATGCAAGCACACCCTGGTGGTTTTTCCTGGTGACAAGTTCTATTCTTTCCAGCGGCACTATCTGGAATATGATTTTATGGTCACGTACCTCGGTCATCAGTTCGTGGTAAAGGGCGCCCTGAAGTCCCTGCCGTATCAGCAGGCGGTCGATCTGTTTCCCGGCCCTGATAGCCTCGATAACCGGCCTCAGGCCGTAGATGCAATCGCTTTCTTTCATTTGATTATATTAAAGATCCTCAGGATTGTCGAGTCTGAAGACAAGTCCTTTTCTCCAGCTGGCAACCGCCCTGTCCCAGTATGAAACCAATGTCTCGCTGCGGCTGAGGTAGAAGTCGTTGTCTGAAAAACGGCTTTTCCTTTGTTTGAAGTTGAAGAACAGATATTGTTCCTGAAGATGTACCCTTCCTCCCCATGTCGATTTAAGGACTGGCCTCCTGTAGCCCCAGCTTTCTTCTTCAGAGTTTTTATATACTTTGTCGGGCGGACCGTAAATGGTGTATATCATTCCCCTTTCCGTTCTCCATCCTTCCTTGAACGATGTGAAATATTGGTTAGCGTATAGTATCCTTGTATAGAATATTCGGATCAGTTCCCTCGATCTGTCGACATTGCCGCCACATTTCAGCCAGAACTCATCCAGTGCGAGTTTTGGCCTGTCGGATGAACGCATGGCATTCATTTCATCTTCTGAGGCCAGGTAGGCAAGAGGCCGGATCATAAGTTCGGGATCATTCATTGCCGGAAAACCAGGCCCGAAGTTGAGAAAGGTGAATCCCTCCTCGGAGTCCCTTTCAGGAGCGCAGAAAAATACTCCCTCGTCAGGGAACATGAGAGGAAGGGTATCGGAATAAACGATCGCTATTACTGTGTCGGGTTCGTAGTCGATGATTTTTTCGGGAAGAAGTATTGAAGGGGGGTAAGGTACTTCTGACAGCGGTTTAAATACTGAGATGATCAGGCTGTCGGGTTGCCGTTTCGGGTAGAGGAGATTTACAAACTGATTGGGCCTGACCACCGGGCTGATTATCTCATTTTTTCCTGCATGGCCTCTTACGATGAAATTATACCTGTTACTTACGGATGTGGTATTGAAGGATACAAACGACTGGACAACCTCTGCTTTCAGCTTATCGAGGATTTTGACTTCTGCGTTGTATTCGGTTCCGGGCTCCACTTTGAGAGGAAGCTTGTACAGGTATTCCTGACGGCCTTCTTCCCTGATAATGTCGAGGTCGGTGAAGGCAGTGTCGGCAAGGGTCCTTCCACCGGTGATATTGAATAATTTGACTGTAACCATTACCTGGGCAATGGGAATTCCTCTGGAATTAGCCTCTGAGAAAAAAAGACTTGAAGCCGGGAGCCTTACTGTAAGTACAGACAGGTTATCGGATTCGTTGTAAACACTGAACCCCGGCCTGAATGAACTCTTGGTCGGATTATACAGATAGGATAGGTCCTTGGTGTCGACTGCCGCATTTCTTGAAACACCGCATGAAGCCATAATCATTAGGATGAGCCCGGCAAAAATCCATGCCCTGTAAAATTCAAAATGATTGATCCGGTTCATTTTCCTGTCTTGTTTATTTTTATGAAAGTATTCTTTTCCAATGTATTCTGACTCTGCAAAGTTCGGAGCTGCCGGCAGGTCTGAGAGCTGAATGGCTGAACAGGCCGGCATCTTCATCGCTGACTGAAGTAAGTATTTCTACTGTATCATCGAACCTTGATTCGGAAAGATAGTTGATTTCAACCGATTCAGGTATATTCCGCAGGATGAAATCAAGATCGTATGTGTCGCTTACCCACCGAAGGTAACTGGTATTGTTGGTGTGATGGTTTACGTCGAGATCGCTTATTTTTACCTTGAAGGGCTGAGTGGTTTTACCGCCGGGAAGTGCAGCCTCAATTTTTCCGGCATTCCTCAGTATCCCGTTTCCCTCCCCGGGATCTGAGTTGAGCCTTGTCAGGTTGTTGTCGGGCCTTTGTATACGCTTGCTGTCCCTGTCGATTATCAACCACGAAGAAGTGGCGCGGGCCAGCCGTTGCCCCCCGGCAGATCTCATCTCAAAATCCCTGATGGCAAAAAGCTTATCGGTTCCCCTGGGCCACGATGTGAGTCTGATTGTCTCTTCCCACTCCGGAAGGTTATCAATCTCGGCATAAATCCTTGAAAGCACCCAGAAATGATTCTGTTTCAGCAGTTCATCTCTTCCATACCCCAGAAGGACGGCATGATCGGATGCAATATCCTGAAAGTAATTGAAAAGGGAATAAAGGCTCAGCCGTCCGTCCGGACCGGTGTCATAAACATGAACGTGATATTCTTTTTCAAGCTTCGGATATTCCATTAGCATCGGCTTTTTTTTCAAATTCCTCGACTTCATGAGAATAATCTGTCCAGTTATTCATTTCCGAGTCAAGGTCTCCTTTCAGTTCTTCATACCTTTTATATAATGTCTCACTGAAGGCCGGATCGGGATTGTTCATCAGTTTCCTGTCGATTTCAGACAGTTCGTCTTCCATTTCCCCTATTCTTTTTTCTGAATCTTCGAGTCTTTTTCTTAGTTTCCGGAGATTTCTGTCATATTCTTTTTTTTCAAGATACTTCATTTTGCTTGAAGATGCATCTTCTTTTCCTGTGGCGGACAAAGCCCTGTCCTTCCTCTCAATTTCTTTCAGGTTTGCGATCTTCTTGTTTCTCAGAAAATCATAAATGCCTCCCAGGTGTTCTTTTATCCTGTTGTGCCTGAATTCAAACACTTTTGCGACCAGCCCGTCGAGGAAATCCCTGTCGTGGGAAACCACAATTAACGTGCCATCATACGACAGAAGGGCCTGTTTCAGGATATCTTTGGACCGCATGTCGAGATGGTTGGTGGGTTCGTCGAGCACGAGAAGGTTGAATGGTTCCAGGAGAAGTTTTACCAGGGCTAGCCTGGAACGTTCCCCTCCCGACAGAACCTTCACTTTCTTGTCGACATCTTCCCCTCCGAACAGAAAAGCGCCGAGCATGTCTCTTATCTTTGTCCGGATATCTCCCTTAGCCACATTGTCGATGGTTTCCAGCACTGTGAGGTTCTCGTCCAGCAATTCATCCTGATTCTGGGCAAAATATCCTATCCTTACGTTATGACCAATTTTAAGCGATCCTTCAAACCCGAGTTCACCTATAATGACCCTGGAAAATGTGGTTTTACCTTCTCCGTTTCTGCCAACGAAGGCCACCTTTTCTCCTCTGGTGATAACTAAAGATACCTTGTTCAGGACGTGGTGTATGCCAAAGCTTTTCGACAGGCTGCGGGCTTCAACAACTACTGTCCCTGACCTTGGCGCAGGAGGAAACCGGAGCTTTATCGCTGAGTTGTCTTCCTCGTCGACCTCAATACGCTCTATCTTATCCAGTTGTTTTATTTTCGACTGGACCTGTACGGCTTTTGTCGCCTTGTACCTGAAGCGCTCAATAAACCGTTCGGTGTCCTCGATCATTTTCTGCTGGTTCCTGTAAGATGCGATCTGCTGGGTTCTTCGTTCTTCCCTGAGCGCAACGTATTCTGACCAGGGCACCCTGTAGTCATATACCTTTCCCAGTGATATTTCAATGGTCCTGTTGGTAACATTATCCAGAAAAGCCCTGTCGTGCGACACCAGCATCACGGCTCCCGGATAGCCTGAAAGGAAGGTTTCAAGCCATTGTATCGATTCTATGTCAAGATGGTTTGTGGGTTCGTCAAGAAGAATAAGCGATGGTCTTTTGAGAATCAGTTTTGCCAGTTCTATCCTCATCCGCCATCCTCCGCTCAGTTCCCTTGTGGCTCTGTTGTAGTCCTTTCTTTCAAATCCCAGTCCGGCAAGAGTCTGCTCCGTTTCAGCCATATAATTTCCACCCCCCAGGATCCTGTATTTTTCTTCTGTTTCGGTAAGCCTGTCGCAGAGGTCAAGGTAGTCCTGTGAGTGAAAGTCTTCCCTGGTGGCGATCTCAGTAGTGCATCTTTCAATTTCCTCCGACAGCGCCAGCAGCTCCGAAAAGGCCGAGAGGGTTTCATTCAGCACTGTGGTGGAATCACTTACACTCATTTGCTGTGGAAGGTAGCCGATTGTAACCTCTTTTGGTCTGTCGACCCTGCCTTTGGATGGACTGAGACCGCCTGAAATGACTTTCAGAAGTGTTGTTTTACCGGCGCCGTTTTTTCCTGTCAGGCCTATTCTGTCCTGTTCGTTCACCAGGAACGAAATATCGTCGAGCAGGTCAAAGCTCCCGAATGAGACAGTCAGATTCTGTACCGAAACCATTTGATTCCTTAAAATTGAGCAAAGATAGGAAAAGTATGGCAGGCATAAAATATGCGCTTATGTCAATAAGAACTATCTTTGACACCTGAAGTTAAAGCAGCCTTCCATGAGGCGCCTGATCTTTTTCTTTAACTGTAATTTTCTGTTGGTTGAAAAGGACAGGGGGAATCAGGCTGCCGGGGTGACATGCATAAATTTTGGATTGTATGGCTTTCAAAAAAACATATTTCAGGCTGAGCCTGGTTCTGATCATTGCGGGAATTGCAGTTTATTCCTGCAGCAGGGATGACAGGCCCGATTATAGATATTTTACAGGAAAGGAGCCTGTCGGAGAGTATCCGGAGGAATATATTACCGGTATCCTGAGTGTTGCAGCCTCCTCGTACCCGGGGCTTTCTGAGCTTGAAGCTTATGTATCAGGCGGAGTAAAGGTGTACAGGATTACATACAGGAGTGTTGTCAAAGGCAAAACTATTGAGGTATCGGGTTTGGTTTCAGTTCCGGGAACACCGGGTGAGTATCCTGTATTAAGTTTTCAGAATGGTACAAATACTTTAAATTCGGAATGCCCCAGTGAGAATCCCGCTGCTTACTCATTTCAATTACTTGAATTTGTGGCTTCGATGGGATTCGTGGTCGTGATCCCCGATTACCCGGGTTTCGGCAGCTCTTCCGGCATTCCCCATCCTTATCTTCTGAAGGTACCTACAAATGAAGCTGTTATCCGGATGATCCAGGCTGTTTCAGAGGCTGAAAATGAGTTTGACGGCATCTCAGTCAAAAATGAATGTTATCTGATTGGTTATTCACAGGGAGGCCTGGCTACTTTCAATGCCCACACTGATCTCGAACTGCTTCATTCATCCTATGACCTGAATCTGAAAGGAAGCGTCTGCGGTGCGGGACCCTATGATCTGTCGAAGATGATGTCAAATCTGGTTTCAGCCCCGTCTTACCCGGTCCCGGCATATATCGGTTATATTATAAATGCTTATACTTACTACGGCTATATCGAAAATTCAGTTGATGAATTGCTTAAGGAGCCTTATGCATCAGGACTGAGTCATTTATATGACGGGAATCATTCGATAGTCGAAATTAATTCCGCACTGACTACTTCCATCCCGGATCTTCTTACTGATGAATTCAGGAATAACTATCACTATGCAGATTTCTCGACTGTTGACGGTTCGCTGGTCTGGAACAGCTCTTATGCTTACAAATCTGAAATTCCGTTACTGTTTATTCATGGGGATGCTGATACTCAGGTCAGTGTATCAAATACCGAGGATCTTTACAATCTTTTGATACTTAACGGAACATCGGAAGCGACTTGTACGAAAATGATTCTTCCCGGTCTGGATCACGGTGATGCAGTGGTACCTTTCATGGTTGAGGGTCTGAAATTCTTAATAAACTTAAGGGATAACTGATCAGTTTTTCAATATAATAATTTTGATAGTGGGACGAAACAGGGAACACCCGATACTGGAAAGGGTAAAAATCAGCGATGTTGGAGCGGAAGGGAATGCAATAGCCAGACTTGAGGGCCAGGTGGTCTTTGTTCCGATGCTTATACCGGGAGATGTTGTAGATATCAGGGTCAGGAAGAAGAGAAGGAAGTTTATGGAGGGAACCGTTATCAGGTTCCATGAATACTCCCCCGACAGGATAGCTCCGCAATGTGTACATTTCGGGGTATGCGGGGGCTGCAAATGGCAGCATTTGCCTTATGAAAAGCAGCTGGAATTCAAGGAAAAACAGGTTGTTGACAGTCTGACAAGGATAGGGAAGCTGCAACTTCCGGGAGTCAGGCCTATACTCGGATCATCAGATATCTACCGTTACCGTAACAAGCTTGAGTTCACATTTTCCGACAGGCGCTGGCTTACAAGGGAAGAGCTGGTTTCTGACAACGACCGTGTCAGTGAGGACGCGCTGGGATTCCATATTCCAGGGCTCTTTGATAAGGTACTTGATATCAGGGAGTGTCATCTTCAGCCCGAACCCTCGAATGCAATAAGGGATTCGGTAAGGAGATATGCTCACCGGAAATCCCTTGCATTCTTCAACCTCCGGCAGCAGAGCGGTTTTCTGCGAAACCTTATTGTCAGGACCACCAGTTCCGGAAACGTGATGGTGATTGTGGTCTTTTTCATGGATGAAAGGGACCGGATAAACGGCCTGATGGAACATCTAAGGACGGAGTTCCCTCAGATCACTTCTTTATATTATATAATAAATTCAAAGAAGAATGATTCGCTTGCCGATCAGGAAGCGGTTCTTTACAGCGGTGACGACCACCTGATTGAGGAAATGGATGGGTTGAAATTCAGAATAGGGCCTCTTTCTTTTTACCAGACCAACACAGGGCAGGCCCGCAAGCTTTATGCAACGGCCAGGGAATTTGCAGGACTGACAGGCAATGAGGTGGTCTACGACCTATATACCGGAACCGGAACTATAGCCTGTTATGTTGCCGGGATGGCGAAGAAGGTGGTCGGGATGGAATACATTGAAAAGGCGGTTGAGGATGCTTTTATCAATTCGGGGATTAACAATAGAGGTAACACAGAGTTCTATGCAGGAGATATCAGGCTGCTGCTTAATGAAAAATTTGTTGAGGAAAAAGGCAGGCCCGATGTGATTATTACTGATCCGCCGCGTGCCGGCATGCACCCCGATGTGATTGCCCAGATTCTTGCAGCCGGTCCGTCAAGGATAGTATATATAAGCTGTAATCCGGCGACACAGGCGCGGGATGCCGGATTGATGTCGGAGAAATACAGGGTGGCTGCGGTTCAGCCTGTTGACATGTTCCCGCATACGCATCATGTGGAGAATGTTATTCTGCTGGAGAGAATATGACACCAGTTGGGTACCAGGGCTTTTATAAGTGGGGATAAATAATAGGTTCATATTTTGAAGTTAATACTTGTTTTCCTATTTTTGTCGCCGGCTTCTTTAACAGGAGAGATGGGTGAGTGGCTTAAACCAGTCCCGAATTTTCGGGACTAAACTGCCGAAACACCATTAAGTTATTTGGAGAGATGGGTGAGTGGCTTAAACCAGTCCCGAATTTTCGGGACTAAACTGCCGAAACACCATTAAGTTATTTGGAGAGATGGGTGAGTGGCTTAAACCAGTCCCGAATTTTCGGGACTAAACTGCCGAAACACCATTAAGTTATTTGGAGAGATGGGTGAGTGGCTTAAACCAGTCCCGAATTTTCGGGACTAAACTGC
>JAKLIJ010000049.1 GCA_022709665.1 Bacteroidota bacterium | reverse complement strand
CTCCGCTTCCTCAACAGTCATTGTCATCGGCTTCTCGCATACAAGATGGAATCCTTTCTGAAGGAGCTTCTTTGCAAATGGAAAGTGAAGGGCATTGGGCGTAACAATAGATACACTCTGCATCCTTTGCTCAGCCGGCAGCCTGAGCTCGGCTTCAATCATGGCATCCACACTCTCATAGCAGCGATCCAGATCCAGATCTTCCTTTGCCGCAAACTCCCTGCTGCGCTCGTAATTTACATCAAACACGCCGCAAACCAGTTCAAAATCGTTGCAGATACGCGAGGCTCTCCGATGGGCATCCCCTATGAATGCACCTATGCCGCCTCCAATCATTCCCATTCTGATTTTCTTCATATAATTATGTTTTTAAGTATGTAGTTCAGATCAACCGGCTACAGTCATATGCTTCCGGTCGGCGTTTACCTTATTTGTCAAAAGCTGAATCAAAGGCAATATCCGATGCAGGGAAATCAACCGATTTCACATACTGGCAGGCTTCAGCTGCCCCATGCTCCCTGTCCATACCGCTGTCTTCCCATTCGATCGACAGAGGACCATCATATTTTATCCTGTTCAAAGCCCTTATTATCTCCTCGAAGTTGATATTACCGCGTCCCGGACTTCTGAAATCCCAGTAGCGCCCCTTTGTACCAAATTCCGTGTGACCTCCGAAAACTCCTGCTTCAGCAGGACCGTCCGACCAGCCGGCATCCTTCATGTGTACATGGAAGATCCTGTCGCTAAAGGTGTAAATGAATTCAATATAATCAACTCCCTGGTACCCGAAGTGAGAAGGGTCATAATTGAAACCGAAAGCAGGATGATTCTTCAGAGCTGCAAGAGCTTTTTTTGCTGAAGCAATATCGAAGGCAATCTCAGTCGGGTGCACCTCAAGTGCGAACTTCACCCCAAGCTCCTTGTATGCATCAAGAATCGGTTTCCACCTGAGTGCAAATTCCCTGAAACCTTCGTCAATCATCCCGGGCAGGTTAGGAGGAAAGGAATAAGCAAGGTGCCATATAGGGCTTCCCGTGAAACCATTAACAACAGATACTCCAAGCCTGCTGGCAGCCTCGCCAGTTTTAATCATCTCGGCAGCTGCACGTTTCCTGACACCTTCGGGATCTCCGTCACCCCATACATGGGCCGGGACGATCGCCTTGTGCCTTTCATCAATACGGTCGGCTACAGCCTGCCCGACAAGATGATTGGATATCGAAAATACTTTTAGTCCGTATTTGTCGAGAAGTTTTTTCCTCGCCTTGCAATAGGCGGCATCAGCCTTGTCGACTTCAAAATGATCGCCCCAGCATGCAAGTTCCAGCCCGTCGTATCCGAACGACTGTGCCTTTTTGCAAACTGTTTCAAAGGGCAAATCTGCCCACTGTCCCGTGAAAAGTGTTACCGGTCTGCTCATATCTTTTATTTTTTCTGTTGAAATTCCAGGTGAATAGATACATGTTGCTAATATAGCAATTTCATTTTCATCAATTCAAGCCTTTCTTCGGGAATTTGTTTACTTTGTGCATTATCTGAAGCATCATATTATGAAATTCAACACAGATTTTCTCCTTCAGAGGAGAACAATAAGAAAATACACTGCACAGGATGTTCCCGATGAGATCCTTGATGAGATCATCGCTGAGGGATGCAGAACGTCTACGACCGGCAATATGCAGGTTTACAGCATTATAGTTACCAGAGACAGCTCCCTGAAACAGCAGCTGCTTCCGCTTCACTTCAACCAGGGAATGGTTACCGGAGCGCCTGTTGTATTGACTTTTTGTGCCGATTTCAACAGGTTTAATAAATGGTGCCTTCTTAACAATGCTTCTCCGGGTTATGATAATTTCCTTTCATTTGTTACAGCAGCCACGGATGCGCTTCTTGCAGCCCAGACGATCTGCGTCTCGGCTGAAGCCAGGGGATTGGGTATCTGTTACCTCGGTACAACAACCTATACCGCAAATAAAATAATAGAAGTCCTCAGGATACCCCGAGGGGTGGTCCCGGTAACCACTGTGACCTTAGGATGGCCTGCAGAACATCCGGAACAACCCGACCGGCTCCCTGCAGATGCAATAATACACAGGGAGGTCTATTCCGATTATACTGACCAGGAGATAAGGGATTATTATTCCGCAAAGGAAGCCCGGGAAGATTCCGCCCGGTTTGTCAGGGAAAACAACAAAGCAACCCTTGCCCAGGTCTTTACCGATGTGAGGTATAAAAAGGCTGACAATGTGAATTTTTCCCGGATCCTGCTTCAGGTCCTGAATGATCAGGGATTCATGAACCAATAATTTATCCCTTTTGCAGCCTGGCATTATCTGAAAGAAATACCAAGGGATTCTGCAACTTCTTCCAGATCCTTTTCAATAGCCGGGACAAGCGTTATGCCTTCTTTCATTATCCTGTCCATGGCTTCCCGTTCGGGATCACCCGGAATAAGGACCTTTTCTTGTCCCTGTGCAGGCCTGGCCAAACGGAAAGTCTCTATCCATTCATCCATTCTGGACCTGAACTCTTCGGCAGGCTGAAAGGCGTCTATCCTCATTGCTCCGAAAAAATGTCCGGTTCCCTCACCTACTTTTTTGTCGAGAAGCGGAAGATAGGCAACGCTCGGGGGAACAAACGGCCCGAAATTGGCTCCGCTGAATACGGCGGAAAAAATATCCACCAGCGATGAAAGACAGTATCCCTTATGACTGCCGTGAATCCTGTCGCCCCCGAGGGTCAGCATCGATCCTCCCGCTTTTAGTATCGACGGATCATCCGATGGATTTCCGAATTTGTCCTGAACAAAGCCGAATGGCACTTTTTCCCCTTTCTTTTCTGCAACCGCCAGTTTGCCCCTGGCTATGGGAGTGGTCGCAAAATCAGCGACCAGCGGAGGCTGTTTCCCTGCAGGGATGGCTACAGCTATCGGGTTTGTTCCCATCATCCGGCTGACCGAAAAGGTTGGAGAAACAAGCGGATTTGCATTGGTGAGACAAACACCCGTCATTTCCTGTTCAAGCGCCATCATTGCATAGTATCCGGCAATGCCGAAATGGTTGGAGTTGCGTGTTGCGACCCATCCCGTACCTGCGGAACGGGCTTTCTCAATTGCGATTTCCATCGACCTGCGGGCTGCTATCATGCCAACCGCATTGTCTCCGTCAACAACAGCAGTGGAGGGAGATTCATAAACAACCCTTACCCTGGGATTCACATTGATCCGGCCTGCCTTCCATAATTCATAATAATCCTTTATCCTGATCATACCGTGAGATGCATGGCCCCTGAGCTCAGCCGCCAGGAAGACATCGGCAATGATGCTGGAGTCACTCCCGCTGCATCCCATCTTCATGAAAACCCTTTTTGTGAAATCGAACAGAAAATCCTTTGTATACATGAGATAACAGGTTAATATTTATAAAGACCTTATTTTCTGCTGAGATATCCTGCACCGGCCTGTTGCGTTGGCGTTATGGTCAGATCATTTATGCAGACATGCTCCGGCAATGTTGAGCAGAAAAAGATAACCTCTGCGATGTCCCCGGCAGTCAGGGCCCTGACTCCCCTGTAGACGGCATCGGCCTTTTCATTGTCGCCCTTGAACCTGACGATGGAAAATTCAGTCTCAGCCATTCCGGGTGCAATGTTGGTGACTTTTATACCATGTTTCAGCAGATCTACCCTCATTGCCTTTGAAAGCGCATCAACAGCATGCTTGGAAGCGCAGTAAACGTTACCGTTTTCGTACACCTCCTTCCCTGCGATCGACGATATATTGAAGATATGTCCGCTGCCGCGTGCAACCATGAGGGGCGCCACAGTCCGGGTAACGTAAAGAAGACCCTTCACGTTAGTATCGATCATCCGGTCCCAGTCGTTCGTGTCTCCGTCGTCGATATGTGACAGTCCGACAGCCAGTCCGGCATTGTTGACCAGAATGTCGATATCCTTCCAGCCGGAGGGAAGATTTTCAAAGGCTGATTTAACCGCAGCAAGGTCTCTTACATCGAAATTCAGCGACAAAACTTCAGCACCTGTACCGGTAAGCTCTTTTTCGAGTTCCAGCAGCCTTTCTTTTCTTCGGCCCGTTATAATCACCCTGTATCCGTTCTTTGCGAATAGTGTGGCGGTTGCTTTGCCGAAACCGGCAGTAGCGCCTGTGATAAGGATTGTCTTTTTCATGATTCCTGCGGAGATTGTGGTCGTAAAAATAGAAATTATTTATTGCATTAATATTAATCTCAAACAAAGCGGTTTTGAGCTTTCACTCAGGAAACAAACGGGGATTTTATATTATCCCCCCTCGATGCCGTCCTGTAAGGACGAAATATTGGTAACAACCCGTTTCCCCCCCGATCCCGTCCTGCAGGGACGGGATATTGGTAGAATCCGGTCCAAAATATGATATCTTTGGAGAAAATTCATTAAATGACAATTAATCAACCTGTATCACAAGATATTGACAATAGCCATATAGGTCAGATGTTCGACTCAATTGCCTGGCGCTATGATTTTTTGAATCATCTGCTGTCATTCGGTATCGACAGGCGCTGGAGGAAGAGGGCTGTAAAGGAAATATCAGCGAACTTTGTGAATCCGGAGATTCTGGATGTGGCAACAGGAACCGGCGATCTTGCAATTGAAGCTTCCGGAATAAAACCCGCAAAAATTACCGGAATCGATATTTCCGAAAACATGCTGAAGATAGGGAGAAGAAAGGTCACAGAGAAAAAACTGGAGAATCTTATTGAATTTGTAAAATGCGAATCGGAAAATATCTGCTTTGAGAATGAAAGCTTTGATGTTGCCATGGTAGCTTTCGGAGTCAGAAATTTCACTGACCCTGTCAGGGGACTTTCAGAAATGAGACGGGTCCTGCGCAGAAACGGAATGGTCGTCGTACTTGAATTCTCCCACCCTCACGGATTTATTTTTAAACATCTTTATAACATATATTTCAGGTATCTGCTTCCCTTTACCGGTTCATTGTTTTCACGCCACAGGGAAGCCTACAGGTATCTTAATGAGTCTGTTATGCGCTTTCCTGAAAACGAGGAGTTCATCAGGATGATGACCTCGGCCGGACTTTCTGATATCGCCCAGACCAGAATGACGGGCGGAATAGCTTCCATTTATACCGGGATCAAAAAGTGAAAACAATAAACGGAAGCCATTCAAGTTATTTCTTAGGTACCGACTATTCCCCCTCAGGTAAATGGAACAATAGGGGAATATGGGCTAACGTTTGATTAATCAGATCACTGCAACCAGAAAGTTGAGAAAAGGATATCTATATTTAGTTTTTGCAGGATTATTCCTATTGTTCACCTGTGACCTGTCCGGTCAGAAACAGAGGCCAAAAAACGATTCCTGGTACGATGACAAACTTCTCCATTTCGGTTTCAGCCTCGGAATGAACCTGATGGATTTCGACATCACCCCATCTCAAAAATATCTGGAGCAGGACGGCTATTTCCCTGAAGTCAGCATCCTCAATCCCGGGATAAACATACAGGTTGTTACAAACTACCGGCCGGCAAAATACCTCGATCTGCGATTTCTGCCGGGAGTGTCATTCGGACAAAGGACTGTCCGTTACTACGACTATGATACCGGTTCTCTCCTTGACGAGAGCCAGAGGCTGGAGTCATCTTTCCTCGAATTTCCATTTCTGCTGAAGTACAAGGGCGAGAGGCTGAACAATGTCAGACCTTATGTAATCGGAGGACTTAATTACAGATACGACCTGGCAGGCAAAAAGGAATATGACGAGGATAAGCAGATTTATTTGCGGCTGAAAAGGTCTGACCTGTATTATGAGGCTGGAGCCGGGCTTGATTTTTACCTTCCTTATTTTAAATTTTCTGTGGAAATAAAAACATCCAGGGGGCTGCGCGATATTGTAGCCCACGATCAGGGTTATGACGGATACACACAATATCTCAATGCTATCGAAAAGATGAAGTCGAGGTTATGGGTGATATCTTTTCATTTTGAATAGCCATGCCCGGAATTATAAGGCTGAGTATAAGCCCTGAAACAGCAGCCGACCAGTCGCTGGTCAGAAAACTTGCAGGATCGCTCGCAGGTATCCCGCCGTCTGAAATTTCGCAGTTAAGGATCATAAGAAGATCGGTCGATGCCCGCAGAAAAAATATCATTGTCAATCTCGAAATTGAAGTTTTCTCAAAGGATGACGAACCTGACTCCTTAATCCAGCCTTATTGTCCACGGAACCTTGAGGGCAAACCTGAAGTAATCATAGTGGGTGCAGGTCCGGCCGGCCTGTTTGCAGCCCTTCGGCTGATTGAGATGGGAATCAAACCTGTAATACTCGAACGCGGAAAGGACGTCTCCTCAAGAAAAAAGGACATTGCACTTATCAGCCGTGAGCACCGGGTCGACCCCGACAGCAATTATTGCTTTGGAGAAGGAGGTGCAGGAACCTTTTCAGACGGTAAACTCTATACCAGGTCGAAAAAAAGAGGTGATAACAGGAGAGTCCTTGAGCTGCTCTGCCTCCATGGCGCAAATGAAAACATTCTTTACGAAGCTCACCCCCACCTTGGAACGGACAAACTTCCTGGTATAATCTCAGGGATCAGAAAAACCATTACCGATGCAGGCGGAATTTTCCTTTTCGGGAAGAGAGTCAGCGACATAATTGTGGAAGGCGGAAGGGTAAGGGGTGTGGTGACTTCAGGCAATGAAAGATTCGCTTCTTCTTACGTAATACTGGCCACCGGGCATTCGGCAAGGGATATTTATTCCGTATGTATTGAAAGGGATATAAAACTTGAACTGAAATTCTTTGCAATGGGAGTGAGGGTAGAGCACCCGCAGGAACTGATTGACAGGATTCAGTATCATGGCAGGAACAGGGGGAAGTTCCTTCCGGCAGCTTCATACAGCCTGGTCAGACAGGTTGATGGCAGGGGAGTTTATTCATTCTGCATGTGCCCCGGCGGATTTATGGTCCCTTCTGCAACTTCGCCCGTAGAAGTCGTGGTTAACGGAATGTCCCCTTCCACACGCAGCTCACCTTATGCAAATTCGGGAATAGTTGTGGAAATCCGTCCGGAGGACCTTAAGGAATATGCCCGTTTTGATGCGCTTGCAGGTCTCGAATTCCAGAAAAACTTTGAACGTCTGGCATGGGAAAATGGGGACAGAACTCAGGCCGCACCGGCACAGAGACTTTCCGACTTTCTTGAAGGAAAAACATCAGCATCACTGCCGGCAGTGTCTTATTTCCCCGGAGTGGTCTCTTCCCCGCTTCATGAATGGATACCTCCGGTGATTGGCGACAGGCTGAAATCCGGTCTCGGCTTCTTCGGATCCGCTATGAAGGGATTTATTACAAATGAAGCAGTTGTTACAGGTGTGGAATCGAGGACATCTTCTCCTGTCAGGATCCCGCGGGATCCGCTTACCCTAGAGCACCAGATGGTTTCCGGACTTTACCCCTGCGGTGAGGGTTCAGGTTATGCCGGCGGAATAGTGTCATCAGCAGTCGACGGGATGAATACGGCTGAGGCTGTTGCATCGGTGATAGGAAAGCCGGAGGGAAAATAATACTGGTAATTCATCTCCTTCTTCTTGCAAATTCGGAAAGCACTATCGAAGCTGCCATACCGACATTCAGGGATTCAACTCCATGCTCCGAAACCGGAAATCCCGGGATGAAAAGTTTTTTGGTCACCAGGGATTCCAGATTTCCGGATATCCCTTTCGACTCATTACCGAAAACAATTATCCCCCTGTCTTCAAGTTCTGCTCCATAGACGGATTCCCCCTCAAGAAAAGTCCCGTAAACAGGAAGCCCGGCTTTTATGGCTTCCTGAAGGATCAGGTCAAGTTCCGGGTAATACACCTCCACATTCAGGAGGGCCCCCATTGAAGCCTGGATAACCTTCGGATTGAAGACATCCACAGAATTGCCTGAACAGATGATGGTTCTTATACCGAACCATGCAGCAGCCCTTATTATGGTACCAAGGTTGCCGGGATCCTGAACAGATTCGAGAGCTATGGCTGGCCCATGAAGAAGACTGATCTCAAAAGCTGTCCTCCCGGGCATCCTGACCACCGCGAGGGCATTATGAGGTGTTGTCAGACTGCTGATCCTTTTAAGCTCTTCATAGGATGTCGGCACAATCTCATCTATAAGAGCCCTGTCGCTTTGCTTAAGTGATGAAATGAATTCAGGCTTGGCGGCAAGCAGACTCAGCCTCCTGCCGGCAGCCAGATATTCCCTGACCAGTTTGTCTCCTTCAATAGAATAAAGCCTTTCTTCATCCCTTACCTTCTTTTTCTGAAGCGACTGAATATGCTTTATTGTATTCCTGCTGATCATTTCCGTATCGTTTTTTGTTTCGCATGAACGATATCCGAGAGAACTAATAATGCCTGCGGCCGATAATAGTTGTTTTTTATTATTGATATATTTGCTTCACTCTTTGATATGCAAATTTTGAAAAAAACCAGTTCAAATAAAAATAATTCGCATGGAAGGAAACTGTTCTTCCTTTTGCTCCTGGCTCCCCTTACCTTTTCATGCAATCCTGTAAAATATGTTCCTTCTGACCAGACATTGCTGAATAACAATTACATAGAGATTGACAGGGAAGGAATGAACAAGTCCGACCTTTCTCCCTATATCAAGCAAAAACCCAATAAAAAAATTTTTGGAGCCCGGTTTCATCTCTGGCTTTACAACCTTTCCAACATAGAAAAGCAGAAATGGCCGCACGGATGGCTCCGCAGAATAGGGGAGGAACCTGTTATCTTCGACAGCTATTCAAAGGATCAGAGCAGGCAGCAACTTGAGGATTACATCGCCTCAAAAGGGTATTTCGACAGCAATGTGTCCGATTCGGTGTTGACACAGAAAAGGAAATCCGATGTTTTCTATAATGTCAGACTGAAACCTCCTTATACTATCAGGAATATTTACTACGGCATTGATGACACTACCATAAAAGCTTTGTTCAACTTCGATTCGCTTTCGTGCCTGATCCAGAGGGGAAAGCCTTACGATGTTGACGTACTGCAGGCAGAACGGACACGTTTTGAACGATTTGTAAAAAACCACGGGTTCTATGGATTTTCCACCGATCATATTTCATTCAGGATCGACAGTACTATAGGAAACAGGCAGGTAAATCTTTATTATGATGTAAGAAAAGCACAAAAGATCGACCAGTTTAACAGGATCACTCAGGGCCCGCATCAGGTTTATCAGATTAAAAATATTTATATCTATCCCGAATATACCCAGAAATCAGTTCTCGAGCAGGGTGCATCCTATGCGGAACGTCTCGATACGACTTACAAGGATGGATATTATTTTATTTCAGAAGGCGCAAAACCTTCGGTGCGGCACGATCTGATCATGAAATCCCTTTATCTCAAACCCGGATCAAACTACAGTCTGACCGATGTCGAACAAACACAGAGCCACCTGCTTACTTTAAAGACATACCGCCTTGTAAATATTTTTTTCAATGAAACAAGCCCTCCTGATGATAATCCCGGACAGGCTATGTTCCTCGATTGCCATATACAGCTTACACTGCTGAGCCAGCAATCGTTCAACGTCGAACTTGAAGGAACAAACACCGCCGGTAATTTCGGAGGAGCCCTGAACCTTGTATACCAGCACAAAAACCTGTTCCGCGGCGCTGAACAGTTCAATATGAAACTAAAGGGAGCGTTTGAGGCTATGTCGCAGCCTGATACAAAGCTGAGAAGCACCAGAGAATATGGGTTTGAGACCTCTCTGAGGCTTCCGGAATTTCTTTTCCCTTTTGTGAAGCCCGAGGAATTCATCAAAACCAAGAATCCGACAACCACAATCCTGGCTGCCTATAACTATCAGGATCTCAGTTTCTTCACCAGGACAATGGCAAATGCGACATTCGGATACAGCTGGAACGCAAGCGATTACCGGACTCATATAGTGAATCCCGTTCAGCTTAACCTGGTAAACATGATGAAAATCGACACGGCCTTCCAGAAGCTGATAAATGTATCCTCTTATCTTTCAAATAGCTACAAAGACGTTCTGATACTTGGGGGAAACTATTCCTTTATCTTCAACAACCAGAAGATCCAGAAATCGAAAGATTACCTGTTTATGAGATTTAATGCCGAAGCAGCCGGAAACATGCTTGCAGCTGCAGGCAGGCTCACAGGGGCACGGAAGAAAAATGACTACTACAATTTTCTCGGACAGCCCTATGCCCAGTATGTCCGGCTGGATGCCGACGTTCGCTACAATGTTCATATCAACGATATCAGTTCGGTTGTTTACAGGGCATTCGCAGGTATAGGCATCCCGTTCGGCAATTCGAGGGCAATACCTTTTGAGAAACAGTATTTCGGAGGAGGAGCCAACGGCATAAGGGCCTGGCAGGTTCGCTCCCTCGGTCCCGGTTCCTATGAAGTGCCGGATACCATTAATTTCATTAATCAGACTGCGGATATAAAGCTTGAGGCAAATGTGGAGTACAGGTTTAAACTGTTCTGGGTGCTTGAGGGAGCATTATTTATGGATGCCGGAAATATCTGGACCTTCAATGAAGATGCTTCCCGCCAGGGAGCCAGATTCAAATTCGGAAAATTCATCAACGACATGGCAGTGGGAACCGGAACCGGTTTCAGGTTCGACTTCAGTTTTGTTACTGCAAGGGTCGACATGGGAGTTAAGCTGCGCGATCCGGCAATAAACCAGGGCTCTAAATGGATTCTGGCTTCAAGACCATTCGACTTTGGAGATGATATCACTTTCGTACTTGGAATCGGCTATCCTTTCTGAAACAAAATCAGCATATTTACACTATTTTCTCACCGCTTCCTTTTCATCTGACCTCCTGATTTATTATATTGCACCCTGTCTCGCTTTTTGTATAACAAATGAATGCCTTCAGGGATTTCTTCAGGGACTGGTTCGGTTATTCCAGGAGGGAAAGAAGGTCAACCTTCATCCTGCTTAATATTATTGTTGTTATTACAGGGATCAGGTATTTTTTCCCGCTTCATGACCTGTCTTTTATTGAACTGCCTGTTTCTCAGGAATGGATAACCACGGACACCAGCAGGGATGGAGGCAGCAGGGACAGGACTTCTTACGCACCGTCGGTCCAGGACCCGGTGAGGCGATCTGCAGCCCGCATCAGGATTCTGGATTTGAATGCCTGCGATTCGGCTTCTCTCGAAGCCCTGCCCGGTATCGGCCCCGTATTATCTGCAAGGATCATAAAATACAGGAGACTGCTGGGAGGTTATGCTTCGGTGGATCAGCTGAGAGAAGTATATGGACTGCCCGAAGAAACTTTCGGGCTCATATCCGGCAGATTGAGCGCCGACTCACTCGATGTAAAACGGATAAGGGTAAACTCAGCCACATTCGGTGATCTTATCAGGCATCCGTATTTTAGAAAGGAAGAGGTTCCTGCCCTGCTTAAATACAGAGAACTGAACGGAAGGATCGACGGCCTGGAAGAATTGCTGACCAACAGGGTGATCTCCGTCGAAACTGCAGGGAAGATAGTTCCCTATCTGGCATTCGACTGACAAATTAACTAATATTTAACAGCTCTTTTTGGCTTCCACAAATAAAAGGTGTACCTTTAATAAATCATCATTATTTTAAAGTTCTGCATTCAAAACGCAACATTGTTAAATATCTAAACAGCAAATAAAATGATAAAAATATCGCCTTAATGTTTTGAAAAGATTTTTAATGTTTCTACATTTGCGCCTCGTTTAAAACTGAATTATAACTATGATCATTGTACCAGTAAAAGAAGGCGAAAATATTGAAAGAGCTCTTAAGAAGTTCAAGCGGAAATTCGAGAAAACAGGAGTGATCCGTGAACTGCGCTCGCGTCAGGCTTTCGTCAAACCTTCGGTTCGCAGAAGGGAAGAATTAAAGAAGGCACAGTATGTCCAGAAGTTGCAGGAGAGCGAAGAGTAATTCGCACAACTGCCGCTTTTTTTAACAATAACGGATAAGGAGGGTTCCTTTATGGATCATAAGGAATCGTTCTTACAGTTTCTCAAAGTCGAAAAACGGTACTCGCCGCATACTGTAAGATCCTATTTAAACGATCTTGATCAGTTCAATAGCTATCTCGGACTTCAAAACCGGTCCGGAGCTGAAACTGATATAAGCTACCATGATGTTCGTTCATGGATCGTAACGCTTATGGAAGAGGGATATTCCCCCTCAAGCATTCACAGAAAGATTTCATCGCTCAGGGTTTTTTACAGGTTTCTCAGAAAAGAAGGTATTGTGACGGGAGACCCTCTTGAAAAGGTTGTACTCCCAAAAACAAAAAAGAGGCTTCCTGTTTTTGTGGCTGAAAAGTCGCTCGACAGACTGCTCGACGATTGTCAGTTTGATGAGGGGTTCAGGGGCATAAGGGACAGGGCTATTATCGAGATGCTCTATTTTACCGGGATGAGAAGGGCTGAACTGACCGGCCTGAAAGACTCAGATGTCGACCTGGCTTCCGCTTCCGTAAAGGTAACGGGCAAAAGGAACAAGCAAAGGATCATTCCCCTGTTCGGCTATTTTGCAGTAAAACTGCAGGAATATGCCAGGGCACGCGATGCTGAATTCAATATGCCGGCTGAATGGTTTTTTGTGAACGACCTGGGGAACAAGTTATACGATAAATATGTTTATAATACTGTAAGGAAATATCTGGCCATGGTTACTACCATAGAGAAGAAGAGCCCGCATGTTCTGAGACACACTTTCGCCACTCACATGCTCAATCACGGGGCCGATCTTAATTCAATAAAGGAATTCCTTGGCCATGCCAACCTTTCTGCTACTCAGATCTATACTCACAATTCGTTTGAAAAGCTTAGCAGGATATATAAACAAGCTCATCCAAGGGCTTAATTATTAATTAATTAAAGAGGAGGGACACTATGAACATTCAGATTCACTCAGTACGGTTCGATGCCGACAAGAAGCTAATTGACTTTGTTCACCAGAAACTGGAAAAACTTACCCAGATAGGTGACGGAATTGTTAATGCTGAAGTGTACCTGAGGCTTGACAAGGATCAGGAGCGTAAGAATAAAATCACTGAAATCAAGCTTGATCTGAGAGGCGCGCCCTTGTTTGCAAGAAAGCAAAGCAAGACTTTCGAGGAAGCTACCGACCTTGCTATTGATGCTCTTAAAAAGCAGATTACCAAGTACAACCAGAAGAAGAGAGGGGAGTAGAAACGTTCATTTCAAAAAAAAAATCTATAATTTTGATAAATGAAATTTTAATTCATACATTTGCAAACCGATTTTTAAGGGTATATAATGGCCTGTCGGGACGTTCTTTAAATTGCCGATGTAGCTCAGTTGGTCAGAGCAGCTGATTTGTAATCTGCAGGTCGGGGGTTCGAATCCCTTCATCGGCTCTTGAGAGAGTTGCATTTGTATGTCTTGGGAAAATTACTCTGTTTTATTGGGGAGATACCAAAGCGGTCAACTGGGGCAGACTGTAAATCTGCTGACTGATGTCTTCGTAGGTTCGAATCCTGCTCTCCCCACATAAACGGAGAATCCGTATCCCGGAAAGCTTAAGGCAGGATGATACGGGTCTCTTTGAATGATATTAAGCGGGAGTAGCTCAGTTGGTAGAGCATTAGCCTTCCAAGCTAAGGGTCGCGGATTCGAGCTCCGTCTCCCGCTCAATTTTTTGAGGCCAGAGTAGCTCAGGGGTAGAGCACTTCCTTGGTAAGGAAGGGGTCGGGGGTTCAATTCCCCCCTCCGGCTCAACAAAATGGAAATGACAAAACTGATATAAATAAACTTAAATTTAATACGCTTGGAGTTATGGCAAAAGAAAAATTTGACAGGTCGAAACCGCATGTGAACATAGGTACTATCGGTCATATTGACCATGGTAAGACCACCCTGACCGCAGCAATCACCATGGTGCTTGCTAAGAAAGGTCTCTCTGAAATAAGGGATTTTGATTCTATTGATAATGCTCCCGAAGAAAAGGAAAGGGGTATTACCATCAATACTTCTCACGTTGAATACCAGACAGCAACACGCCATTATGCACACGTAGACTGCCCCGGTCACGCTGACTATATCAAGAACATGGTAACAGGTGCTGCCCAGATGGACGGCGCTATTCTTGTTGTTGCAGCTACCGATGGTCCGATGCCACAGACTCGTGAACATATCCTTCTTGCCCGCCAGGTAAACGTTCCCCAGGTACTGGTCTTCATGAATAAAGTCGACATGGTTGATGATGAAGAACTTCTCGACCTCGTTGAAATGGAAGTCCGCGACCTGCTTAATTTCTACAAGTTTGACGGTGACAACGCTCCGGTTATCCGCGGTTCTGCTCTCGGCGCCATGAACGGCGAAGCCAAATGGGAAGACAAAGTCATGGAACTGATGGATGCTGTTGACTCCTTTATCCCCGTTCCTCCCCGTGACAACCAGAAGCCTTTCCTGATGCCGGTTGAGGATATCTTCTCAATCACCGGACGCGGAACTGTCGCAACAGGCCGTATTGAAACAGGTGTGGTTCTTACAGGTGATGAACTCGAAATAGTAGGTCTCGGCTCGGAAAAACGCAGAACCGTATGTACCGGTGTTGAAATGTTCCGCAAGATCCTCGACAGGGGTGAAGCAGGCGACAACGTCGGACTCCTTCTCAGAGGCGTAGACAAAAAGGAAATTAAGAGAGGACATGTTCTTGCAAAACCCGGAACCATTACTCCTCATACCAAGTTCAAGACCGAGATTTACGTTCTGAAAAAAGAAGAAGGCGGACGCCATACTCCCTTCCATAACAAGTACCGTCCACAGTTCTATATCAGAACCCTCGACATCACAGGCGAGATCACTCTTCCTGAGGGCAGGGAAATGGTAATGCCGGGCGATAACGTTACAATCACCGTTGAACTTATCTACCCTGTAGCTATCAACGTGGGTCTTCGTTTCGCTATCCGCGAGGGCGGCAGAACAGTTGGCGCAGGAGCCGTAACAGAAATTTTGGAATAGAGTTTTGGATATATCAGTGCAGCATCATTCAAGTAATGATGCTGCTTTTTCCCACACGGGTGTAGCTCAGTTGGTAGAGCACTGGTCTCCAAAACCAGGTGTCGGGAGTTCGAGTCTCTCCTCCCGTGCTAATTAAAATGGTAAAATGAATATTAAAGGTTATTTCAAGGAATCTTATACTGAACTGGTCCACAAGGTTACCTGGCCATCCTGGAGCGAACTTCAGAACAGCGGGATCCTCGTACTGGTGGCAACACTTTTGATAGCTATTGTAGTGGCTGTTATGGACCTTGGATTCAGCAAAATTATGGAATTCATTTACAGTTTGTTATATTAATTCAAGAGGTCAATCCCGATGAGCGAGAATATTAAGAAGTGGTATGTACTTCGTGCTATTGGAGGGAAGGAAAAGAAGGTTAAGGAGTATATAGAAAGTGAAGTAGCCCGCCTTAAGCTTGAAGAATTTGTCTCTCAGGTTCTGATCCCGACTGAAAAAGTGTACCAGATACGTTCAGGGAAAAAAATCAGCAAAGAAAGGACTTTTTTCCCCGGTTATGTTCTGGTTGAAGCTGTCCTTGCAGGTGAGATTCCTCACCTTCTGAGAAATATTCCAAATGTCATTGGTTTCCTTGGTTCACAGGACGGTGAGCCCGTGCCTCTCAGAAAACCTGAGATAAACAGGATACTTGGAAAGG
>JAKLIJ010000048.1 GCA_022709665.1 Bacteroidota bacterium | reverse complement strand
GAAGGAGTCCTTTCCATGAATAGCCATACCGGAGAGAAAATAGTAGAGAACATCATAGCCCTGCCATGCATAGCTTATTTCCGGAGGCTCAGTCAGAAACTTTTCCCTGAATACCTTGTTGAAACGGGTAACGTCTTTCTGTGAATAATCAATCCAGTAATGTGAATAGATCATCAATCCCAGATCGAAGCATATCTTGTGATCCAGATTATCAAGATATCTCATTCCGGGATACCCGAAAACATCCATTGGGTACTTTCGTGAGAGAGCATGGATATTTGTGATTGTCTCGCTCATTACAGGCGGCTCTTCCGATGCAATAATTACTACGTTGCCGTTCTTGTCCGACAAGGAATGTGCAAGACGGTTGATGGAATCATTTCCATATATCGAACGGCTGTAAAAGACTATGTCCCTTATTCTGATTTCAGAGGGATCAATCCTTTGACTGACATTGTCGACAATCAGGCGCCTTATTCTTTCTGCACCTCTTGCTTCCTCTTCCGAACCGGAGTGGATGATCACAAAATTGGAACCGGCAAAATCCTTCATTCTGACTGCCATGCTTTGCTGAGCTACCTCCAGGGAAGAAGTTGAGAGAAACAGGAAAGGGTTGTTGCTCAGAACCGAGTTTTTTTCGAGCTGAACCGGGGAAACCACCGGAATTCCCATCTTTCCTGCGTAAGAGGCAACTACAGCCAGATTATCCGAATAAACCGGACCAATGATCAGATCCATATTCCTGAGCCTGCCGGAATTGATAAGCCTTACTGCCTCCATGGTATCGCTCCTGACGTCAAAAGCCTGAATATTGATATCCAGACCGAGTGATCTTAAAGTATCGGCTGCCAGAAGGATTCCCTGATACATCTCAACAAAGCCAAGGCTTCGTGGATAGATCCAGTCAGCAGGCCGGTTAATCTCCCTGTAGATTCTTTTGCCGCCAACCACCTTCGATGAGTCGATCTCGGTCCGTCTCGAGTTTTCCCAGAGATAAAATGGAAGCATAACAGCCACGTTGTATGATCCTCTGAGGTCGGCGACAGTTGTCAGTTCTGATGGTAAGGCCAGGGTATCGGCAATTGTCTGCCCGGTTGTGATTACCGTATCAGTCTGAATAATATCAGGGACAACCTCAGGTACAGTTGTCTTCAGTCCCGGAATCCTTAGTGAATCTCCTACCTGAGGGAAGCGTATGTCGCTGTTCACCTTACGAAGGTCGCGAAGGCCCACGCCGTATCTCCTGGCTATTGACGATAAAGTTTCGCCCCTGATCACTTTATGGTAATACGGCCTCTCCTTCTGAGAAGCAACCGAAGGTTTTGCCGTCCGGGTTCCTTCCTGACTGGTTTCAGTCCTTTGAGAAACAGGCTGAGTCGCCTGGTAACCTGACACGGCTTTCCCTGTCAGAGGCTTCTGCCTGGGAATAGCTATCTCATGACCCAGCGGAAGTTTGCTAATGTCAATCCCCGGATTGCTCTTTACAATGTCACTTTCGGAAACATTGTAAATTTTGGATAAGCGGTAAATTGTCTCCCCAGCCTGAAGCTTATGATAGATATAGAGATTCTCATTTACGGGCTGCCGGGGAGTTTCCGGAGCAACCGACGATTGAGCGGTATCAACAAGCCTTTCCGGGATCCTTATGCTTTGCCCCTCTTTCAGACCTTCACCTGCAGCGGGATTCTCCCTGAGAAGATCCTGAGTGCTTATGCCGTATGCTCTTGAAAGTGAATATACAGTCTCGCCTTTTTTCACGGTATGAATGTAATAGGCTGTTCCGGCGATGACAACCCTGTCACCCGACCTGTCAACCTTAACCTGGGCAAAGGCAGCACCTGCAAATAAAAGCAGAAAAACCAGGGAAACCGTTATTGATCTGTATGTTTTCAAACTATTCATCATCATTTTCAATATGTCTCCAGAAAACTCAGGCAGTTGGTTTCTATCCTGTTCCTGATATCTGAAATATCGTGCCTGATAAAATTTTCACCGGTAATGTTCTCATAAAGCTCGATATAGCGCTCTGAGATCATTGAAACAAATTCATCAGACATATCCGGGACCTGCTGTCCCTTCTTCCCCTGGAAGCCATTCTCCATAAGCCATTCCCTCACAAATTCCTTTGAAAGCTGCTTCTGGGGAAGACCCTCGTCAAACCGCTCCCTGTAGCCCGCCGAGTAAAAGTAACGTGAAGAATCGGGAGTGTTTATTTCATCAATAAGCATTACTACTCCATCCTTGTTTCCAAATTCATATTTGGTATCTACAAGAATCAGACCATGCTGTTTTGCTATTTCCGAGCCCCTCATGAAAATATCCATCGCATATTTTTCAATGAGCCGGTATTCATTTTCCGGGACCAGTCCCTTTTCGATGATTTCATCAGAAGATATATCCTCATCATGCATCCCCTGTTCCGCCTTTGTGGTCGGAGTAATTATTGGCTTGTCCAACATCTGGTGTTCCCGCATCCCATCAGGAAGTTTGACTCCATTTATTTCCCTCAGACCATTTTTATACGATCTCCAGAGGGTACCTGTCAGGTAAGCCCTTACAATCATTTCTACCGGGTAGGGTTTGCATATATGCCCTATTGTAACCGACGGATCAGGAGTGGCTATCTTCCAGTTAGGTACCAGATCGCTGGTTGCATCAAGGAATTTGCAGGCTATCTGATTAAGGACCTGTCCTTTGTAGGGAATTCCCTTCGGGAGTACAACGTCAAAGGCAGAAATCCTGTCGCTTACTACCATTAAAAGAAACCTGTCTTCTATGTTGTAAACATCGCGAACCTTGCCATGATACACCCCCTTTTGTCCCGGGAACCGGAAATCAGAACGCATAAGTGTCTTTTCCATTCAAGTCTTGTTTTATTCTCAGATATTTTTTCCCAAAATATTAGTTTCCATTTGTTACGGCATCATTTTCATCCTTCTCATAAGCTCTTACTATATGCCTTACCAGCTTATGCCTGACAATATCCCTCTCATCAAACCTGACTATCGAAACTCCCTCGATGTCAGAAAGGATCCTTATTGCCTGAAGCAAACCCGACTCCGATCTTTTCTGAAGATCGATCTGGGTTGTGTCACCTGTCATTATAAACTTTGAACTTACTCCCATCCTTGTCAGGAACATCTTCAACTGGCTTACTGTTGCATTCTGGGCTTCGTCGAGAATTACAAAGGCATTTTCGAGAGTTCTTCCCCTCATAAAAGCCAGTGGAGCTATCTGAATTGTACCATCCTCCATCCATGTCTCAAGTTTTTTGAAGGGGATCATGTCATGAAGGGCATCGTAAAGAGGCTGCAGATACGGGTCAAGCTTTTCCTTCATATCACCGGGTAAAAAGCCCAGCCGTTCCCCTGCCTCTACAGCCGGACGGGCAAGAATTATTTTCTTCACCTCCCTTTCCCTGAGAGCTCTCACGGCAAGAGCAATCGACGTATAAGTCTTGCCTGTGCCTGCAGGCCCCTCCGCAATTATGAGATCGTTCGTTCTGTACAGGTTAACAAGGCTGACCTGGTTAACAGTCCTGGCCCTGATGGGCTTTCCGCTGGTTCCGAATACAATTACTTCCTCAAACTGCCCGTCGGTTGCCGACTTCATGTGTCCGGAATCAAAAAAGTACTTCTCAATATCCTCCTCATCAAGCCGGTGGAACTTGCGGTAATATGCGAGGATCTCATTGAAACGCTCTGCAAAAAGAGCAATCTCCGCTTCCTCCCCGACGCACTTCAATTCATTTCCCCTTGCTATGATCTTGATTTTGGGAAAGAACCCGCGGATTCTGTCAAGCAGAAAATTGTTGGTACCATAAAAAACTACAGGATCTATATCTTCAAGAAATATTACTAACTCTGTCATTGAAAATTCAACTATTCTTCAATTCTCGTAAACCCGCCCGGCTGCCTTCCGATTTCCTGCCAGGAAATTTATATTCTCCGGTTCTATATTTACTCCCAGACAGCTTGTAAAATTAAATCAGGTCAATGGCAACACCTGAAAAAAGATCATTTGAACCCTGCAAAGTAAGCGTAATTTTTCGTTAGAAGATTATCTTTGTCCTAAGTTTTTTCCCTATGGCAGTAATCACCCTGACAACTGAATGGCGATCTGATGATTTTTACAACGGTATTATCAGGGGAAAACTCTGCACATTGTGCCCGGGAACAACAATAGTAGAAAATGCATCCTGTCTAAGTCCATTCGATATCTCTCACGGCTCATTCATAATAAGGAACACTTTCATGAACTATCCTGCAGGATCGGTTCACATTATCTGCATCCTTTCGGAAGCACGGAAAGGAGCCGGACACCTGATAGTAAAATCAAAAGGACATTATTTCATCGGCACCGACAACGGCATTTTCAGCCTTATCCTTAATTCGGAGCCTGATGAGATAATAAGTATCGATGCAGGTGAAACCACAGATGAGCTTGAGGTATTTGCCAGGGCTGCCGCCGGTCTCGTTTCAGGAAAAAAACCTTCAGAACTGGGTGCACCGATAAAGAAAATCAATGAGACACTGCCTCTGAGGGCAACCATCGATGCCGATGTGATCATTGGAAGCATTCTGTTCATCGATTCATACGGAAATGCTATTTCAAACATAACCAGGGAGATATTTACCCGCGTATTCGGGAACAGGGATTTCAGGATCTACATCGTTAGCAATCTCAACTTTACCGACACCATTTCTCTGAATTACAACGATGTTCCGGTAGGCGACCTGCTTGCCAGGTTCAACTCCCTCGATCTGCTCGAATTTTCAATAAACGGCGCCAATATATCAGAACTGCTCAGCATTGAGCCGGGCTCTTCAGTCAGGATTGATGTCTCCGGCAAAACGGCGCCGGCAAACCGTTTATTCTAACCAATTAATAATGACTGATAAAGAAAGAAGCTGTGAGGAGTTCTCAAGACTCCTTGAAATAATTGATAAGTTGAGACAGAATTGTCCCTGGGACATGCAGCAGACTAATGAAAGCCTGCGCAAACTTACCATTGAAGAAACTTATGAACTGGCCGATGCCGTTCTTTCCGGAGATGATGACGGCATCAGAAAAGAACTTGGAGACCTTATGCTGCATATTGTTTTCTATGCGAAGATCGGATCGGAGAAAAATCTCTTTACCATGACAGATGTACTTAAAGGAATCAACGAAAAACTGATTTACCGCCACCCTCATGTTTTTGGAAAAGTCGAGGTTGCCGATGCGGCAGAGGTCGAAAAGAACTGGGAACATCTCAAGATAAAGGAGACAAACGGATATAAACCTGTGCTTTCCGGGGTACCCCTGTCGCTTCCGGCCGTCGTTAAGGCAAACCGGATACAGGAAAAAGTCAGGGGCGTGGGATTTGACTGGGAAGACAGAACTCAGGTCTGGGATAAGGTTCTCGAGGAACTCTCAGAACTGAAAGTGGAAGCTGAAAACAAGGACAGGGAAAGAATTGAATCGGAACTTGGCGACCTCCTGTTCTCAATAATCAATGCATCAAGACTTTACGATATTGATCCCGAAGCAGCTCTGGAAAAGACCAACAGAAAATTCATAAGACGATTCAATTATCTTGAACAGGAAACAATGGTCAAGGGGAAATCACTTCATGATATGAGCCTCGATGAAATGAATGAGATCTGGGAGAAAGCAAAGAAATACGATTGAGAATCAGCTATATCTGCCTGCCACGGCGGGGCTGGGAGAAGACATAGCTGAGAAGCTGATACAAGATCCTTGCTGCAACAAAATCAGGCGCTTTATTGGCAGGTGACGGACATAGTTCAACTATATCAAAACCGACAACGTTTTTCTTCCTGGCCACTTCATTCAGAAAATTCATCAATTCCCTGTATTCAGGCCCTCCCGGCTCGGGAGTTCCTGTGGATGGCATCAGCGAGGGATCAAGAACATCAAGGTCGATTGTTATGTAAACATTGTCCGTAAGCATGTCAACCGCCTTCTCATATCCTGATTTGTCGTTGTAAAGCTTATGGGCCGGAAACATCCTTTCCGGATCTGCAAGCGGGGCTTCCTCCTTTGACATGCTCCTGATACCAGCCTGTACGATGGGTGCATACTCTCTTATCCGGGCCATGGCACAGGCATGATTGAAAGGAGATCCTTCATATTCTTCTCTCAGGTCGGAATGAGCGTCGAGCTGAAGAACGGAAAGATTGCTGAAATGCCTGGCAAAAGCCCGTGCCGCGCCTATGCTGACAGTATGGTTCCCTCCTACCACTACCGGGAACTTACCCTGATCAAGCAGCGCTGATACCGAATTGTAAACAGCCTTTACAAGCTTTTCAGGCGATTCTTTCTCAGTTACCGGGGCTATGGTGTGAATTCCGTGAAGATGAGCTTCGGTACCGGTCTCTATGTCATAAAACTCCAGGTTTACGGAGGCCTCCATAACAGCATCAGGCCCCCTGTCGGCACCTTTCATCCATGTGCTTGTCTCATCATATGGAACGGGGACTATGATTATCCCCGATTCAGAATAACCATACAAAATCTCATTGCCTCCGAAATTCATTATTCGCTGTAATATCTCGATAAAGGGGATCAGCCCTTTTTGGACTTCACGGAGCCAGGCTTCTTTTTGGCAACAGTTTCAGCAGGCTTATCTTTATCAGAAGGTTTATCTGTCTCAGAAGGTTTTTCCTCCTTCACCTCTTCCTTTTCAGGCTCTTCCCTGACAAGCAGATTCTTTTGCTGAAGCAGATTATACCAGAGGATTATTTTCTTTATGTCGCTCAGATAAACCCTCTCTCTTGAATATTCAGGGATTACTTCCCCAAAATACTTTTTAAGTTTTTCAGCATCCGACCGTGAATCGATCGCCTGACCTCCCGATTCCTTTTCATGAATCCTGTCGAACACTTTTCCAAGGGGGAGATCCTCGCCGTCCGTGAAAACAGAAATATCCTCAAGCGAACTCACTTTTGCCGAACTGAAAGCACTGCTCCTTTTTCCTGTATCCAAATGCTCCACAATAATCGCATTTTTCCCCTGGGCTATGAACCTGAAAAGACCGGGTTCACCTGAAATAGCTAAAATATCCTTTAATACCATCTGGCTCTGTTTTGACCGCAAATTTAACTTATGTTCATCAATCATTATGCGGGTATCAACTTTTTTTTGTTGTCAGTTGTCAGGAAATATTCCTCTCCTTCTTTATCCTGTTGTAAGCCTCATTGACCTTTTTGAATTTCTCGTCAGCTGTCTTCCTGAACTCTTCCCCGAGATGGCTTACCTTGTCGGGATGATATTTCATAGCCATCTTCCTGTATGCTTTTTTTACTTCTTCGTCACTTGCATCTGGGCTGATCTCCAGTATCTTGTAAGAGGAATCAGTTTCAGGTACGAACATATTCTTTATAGAGGAAAAATCGGTTCCTGAAATTCCAAGATATCCGCTCATTCTTTCAATTGCCTCCAGTTCCATGGAATTCACATTCCCATCGGCTCCCGAAATGCCGAAAAGAAGATGAAGAAGCTGAAGCCTTGAAGAGTAATCCATATTAGAAGCAATCTGCATACAGACATCCCTCACAGGTATCTCCTGCTTCAGGATATCCTTGAGTGTTAAAATTGCCTCACTTGCCGTCGATTGCCCGAACTGCCTGACAAAAAACTGCTTAACGTAGTCAAGTTCCGACCTGACAACCTTGTTGTCGGCTTTCATCATGGCAGCAACCAGCACAAGAAGGCTCATTCCAAAGTCGCCTCTTGCAGTGGTCCGGGGTGAACCTGTGTAGGTTGAAGTCTGGATAGTGGTGTTGTCGACCACTGATCCGATCATGAATCCAAGAACAGCACCAAGAGGACCTCCCATAACAAATCCCAGGCCTCCTCCTATCCATTTACCCAGTCGTCCCATTTCTATCCCTGTTAATTTTCCTGTAAAGTTTTATCATCTCCGCATGAACTCCGAGAACAGCCGGAATCACCATGTCGTTTTCCGAATTGAATATAATAAAGTCTGACTGGGGCAGCCTTGACGAATCATCAAGCTGGTTTCTTATTCTTTCAGTAACCTGTTCCCTGGTAAACCTTTTTCCGGCCACAAGCCTTTCAATTCTTTCTTCGAGAGGAGTTACCACCGTCACTATCCTGTCCATCAGCTTCGAAGCGCCGCTCTCGAAAAGAATGGCAGCTTCCATAATTGAATATGGCGAATTCTGAAGCTTCAGCCACTTTTCAAACGAATTGAAAACCGCCGGGTGTACAACAGCGTTTACCTTTTCAAGCAGTCCGCTGTTACTGAAAATGAGCCTGGCCATCTCTGCCCTGTCGAGCCTGCCTCCGGGAAAAAGATCCCTGCCTGCCAGAGAGCTTATCTGATCCTGAATAAATCTGTCGTTATCCTGTATCTTCTTCGCTTCATCATCCGCTGAGAAAACAGGAATACCCAGCACTGCAAATACACGGCAGACAGTGGATTTACCGCTGCCGATGCCTCCCGTTATACCGAGCTTAAGGCTTTTTCTCTCTTCTGCATTCATCTCACCTATTCCTCTCTATAAGAAAATCAACCTTTGAAGGAAAAACCCTCATAGAACTTACAAAAGGCGGAACATTACGGAATGAAAGCGGAAGTTTTTCGGCCGAACTCAGATCAGCCATGGCTGCATCGAGTATAACCTCAAATGGCACCTTTTCAAATTTCTTGTAATCACCGACAGCTACCAGCGCCCTCACTGTTACAATATCCGGGAAGATCCTGAGGTGAATGGAATCGGGGCAGTTTATCAATTTGACGGGAACCTTTATTTCCGCCTCCGTAAATTGCTCAACAGGGATGGTTACCAGCACCTTTTTCTCTGATAATGTACATTTTTCCGGTACCACAAGCGAAATACTCTTTGTAACCGATTCTCTGACTCCTCTCATCTTAACGGTTTTGGTCCTCACCGAACTTAGGGTGTCGAGTATCCTCCTGGGACCGGTAACAACAATGGTGTCAGGCTCTGACATCGCTCCTCCCTTGACAAGATACTGCCTTTCCGTATTAACATCAACATCGGGTTCAACCGGTATCTGCCGGGTGATTATCCTGTCAAATGCAAAAAAAAGTGTATCAGGTTTGACGGTGGTTATAGCGCATTCAGCCCTCAGCTGATTCCTCAGTTTTGGTATAAGCCCCGACGTGACTACATAGTAATTAAGAGCCCTGCTGTTGGGAACCCTCCGGTAATTTATTGATGACACGTCGAGTATCACTGGCGAATGGTTACCCGACATCTTGAGCTTGAGTATTGAATACCCCGGCCCTTTCAGGTACAGCTCGAGCCTCGATGGGAGATCATCGACCAGTACTCTCTCCTCCGGAAGATTGACATACCTCACCGGATACCTGATGCTGTACTCAACTTCCTTCTCAAGAGAGTTCAGGTACCAGAAGATAAAAGAGAGCAAAAGGAAAAATCCGAAAACGACTATATCCCTGTCATTTCCGCTTCCCTTTCTCCGGAATAATCCTTTTGTCCATATAGTACCCGGCCAGCTCACTCAATATTGATAAACAGATCTCTATGCCTTGTCGGCTGTCGGATCCTGAATGAGGGCGCTTTTGTCGACCTTCAGTTTCAGATCACCTCCAACCTCAAGCATCACAAAGTTGTCCTTGACTTCAAAAATCCTGCCGTAAATACCTCCGGTGGTGATAACCTTGTCTCCCTTTTTAAGTGAGTTCCTGTAGTTGGAAAGCTCCTTCTGTTTTTTCATCTGCGGGCGGATCATAAAAAAATAAAATATAACAAAAACAAGAAGAAGTGGTATAAAAGTAACAAGCGCATTGCTCTGTCCGGCGCCCGGCTGGGCCTGAAGAAGGATAAATGATAAATTGTTCATTTTAGTGTGAAATTGATAGTTTATTATTAATTTATAGCTATTTACGGGAAATGACCTCTGCTGAAATCTTCAGGATCACAACTTCGGTTTCGGAGTTGGAACGGACCGAAATGGTCTTGGTCTGAACACCACTTCTGCCGCCTGAATCAAACACTACCTCAAGACTTCCTCCCTTACCCGGGGGAATCGGCGATTTATCATACTTCGGAACCGTGCATCCGCAGGATGTTGATGCCGATTTTATAACCAGGCTTCCCGGTCCCTTGTTCTCAAATGTAAATATGTGAGCTACCTTTTCTCCCTCTGTGATCTTTCCAAAATCGTGTTCATATTCCCTGAAAACCAGCTCCGCCACTTCTCCTTCAACAGGATTATCCGAAGAGGCTTTTTTATTGCTGAGATTATTATCGCATCCGGCAAGCAGGCAGACAAATAAAACAAAAGGAAATATGAATTTAATTCGTGTCATAACAAATAATTGATTATCAGTCTTCAATAGCTTCGCCAATCAGGCCTTTGCCAGTTTTGGTGAACAACCCCTTTTCCCTGATCTCCTTTACAATATTGTCAAGGATGCCATTGACAAATGTACTGCTTTTTGATGTACAATAATATTTGGCGATCTCAATATACTCATTCAGCGTCACCTTGACCGGTATCTCAGGAAATTCGACAATCTCGGTTATGGCCAGCTGCATGACCAGAATGTCCATAAGTGCAATACGCTCAATTTCCCAGTTAGTTGTGTTCCTGTCGATGAGTTCAGAATTCTGCTTTGAATGCAATACAGCTTTTCTGAAAAGTATTTTTACAAAATCCTCATCTTCCTTATTCTTGAACAATGGCATGATCCTGGAATTTTCTCCGTCCTCAGGCTTGAATTTCTTGAGCGTTTTCTCGATCATCACAGCAACATACTCCGTGTCGTCATTCCAGTATATGCTCTGCTCCTCAAAGTTTGACTCCAGGTCTTCCGACTCTGCAAAAAGCCTTGTAACCATGCTTATAACAAATTTCTTGTCGGCTGCATAGCCCTGAACACCCGGCTTCATGTACTCCTCATATTTGTCCCATGCAATCATCCTGTTGTACAAAAGCCTCGGGATATGCTGGTAATTCGCCCATGAAAGCTTTCTGGAGGAGATATATCCCGTGAAGGACTTGTTCATCCTCAGTTGTCCGATTACCTTGTTGTCGATAAATTTTGTATTGGGATTAAGATCTTCGGGGGTTGGCATCTTCTTCTGCCTGGCCTGCTCTATCTTCTCCGAAGCGATGTCGGCCACCTCTATGACAAGCAGAAGAAGGTAGTGATACAGATCATAGGTCTTACCTATACTGAAGAACAACTCCTTCTCAGCCAGTTCAATGTCATCATCCTCCCTCCGGTTGAATGCATATAAGGCCATTAAGGCTTTAATGCGTAATAATCTTCTGCTTATCATTAATAAAGAACCTCAGAATTTGGGAACAAAAATAGCTTTTTTCCTTCAGCTTCAAAACACCTCACCAAAAATAAGGCACATTTGAACGGCGGTGCATTGTTTTTAAAAAATATTGTTACATTTGACAATCATAACACCACCCTAACCTAAACTGACTTAGAAATGGAAGAAGAAGCCGGAATTAAGGAGGTCATTAACGGGAGTAAAGAACAGATCGTACAGGAAGAGATTTATACAAAGGTGGTAAGGGCAGGGAAAAGGACCTATTTTTTTGATGTCAAAGCCACCAGAAAGGAAGACTATTACCTTACAATAACAGAAAGCAAAAAACGGCTTGGTAAGGAAGGAAAAATCTTCTATGAGAAACATAAGATTTTCCTTTACAAGGAGGACTTCGATAAATTTGCCGACGGCCTCATGGACGCAGTTGGTTACATCTCCAACGGAAATGCCCCGGATAAAAGTGAAACTGTCCTTTCCGAAGAAGAAGCCGTCCCCGGGAATTCTCAACTCTCATCCAGGGAATTTACCAATTTAGATTTTGAAGACCTGGATAATAAATAACGAAGTTATTCTTTAATGGTTGATTATATCCTGTTAATACTGGCAGTCGTTCTTATTTTAATCGGAATCATTGGCTGCCTTGCCCCCGTTCTTCCCGGACCTCCCTTAAGCTATGCCGGACTTATCGTCCTGCATTTCACAAAATTCGCAGAGTTCTCGGACAAACTCCTTATTGTTCTCGCAATTGTGGTAATTGTAGTTACAATCTTCGATTACATTGTCCCCGTATGGGGAACAAAGAAATTCGGCGGAACAAAGTACGGAACAAGAGGTGCAACGGTGGGACTTGTCATAGGACTGTTCCTCGGTCCCATCGGTATAGTTGTGGGACCTTTCATTGGAGCAGTGGTCGGGGAACTCATATTTAAGGATGATATGAAATATGCACTGAAAGCAGGTTTCGGAAGTCTGTTGGGCTTTCTTACAGGCGTCGGACTCAAACTTGCCACCTCTTTCGTGATAACATTCTATTTCGTAAGGGAATGGATCAGGTGAGACCAAACCCTCTATCCCGTTACTTTATATCCTGACTACTTTAATTCCCTGATGACCGGCATTCAGGCCAGAGTTGCTACCATTACCGCTTTTATAGTGTGAAGCCTGTTTTCAGCTTCATCAAAAACTATTGAATGCTTCGATTCGAAAACATCCTCGGTAACTTCCATTCCGTCAAGACCGTACTTCTGGTAAATTCTCTCACCGATGGCTGTTTCGCGGTTATGAAAAGCCGGCAGACAATGAAGAAACTTAACATCCGGATTTCCGGTTTTCCTTATAACATCCATATTGATCTGAAAAGGTTTAAGCAGCCTGATTCTCTCCTCCCATACCGAATCGGGCTCTCCCATGGAAACCCAGACGTCGGTATACAGAAAATCAACGCCTTTTACAGCTTCTCCTACATCATCTGTGATGGTTATCCTGGCTCCGGTTTCTCCGGCTATGTCCTTACAGACAGAAACAAGCTCACTTCCCTGCTGGTAGGCTGCCGGAGCAGCTGTTCTGAAATCCATCCCCATCTTTGCGGCTCCCACCAGAAGAGAATTCCCCATGTTGTAACGTGCATCCCCCAGATAGCAGAATGATATCTTGTTAAGAGGCTTATCCGAGTATTCAAGCATTGTCATGAAATCAGCAAGTATCTGCGTGGGATGAAATTCATTTGTAAGACCATTCCAGACGGGCACACCTGAATATAAGGCGAGCTCCTCAACAACAGACTGTCCGTACCCACGGTATTCTATTGCATCATACATCCTTCCAAGCACTCTTGCCGTATCCTTCATCGACTCTTTCTGACCGATCTGCGAGCCCGAAGGACCAAGATAGGTTACATGTGCTCCCTGGTCAAAGGCTGCAACCTCAAACGCACATCTCGTCCTGGTTGAAGTCTTTTCGAAAATCAGCGCAATGTTCTTCCCTCTGAGAAGCTGTCGTTCTGTTCCTGAATACTTTGCCTTCTTAAGATCGGCGGAGAGCTTCAGAAGCCAGGCGATCTCTTCCGGGGTGAAATCAAGAAGCTTAAGAAAATGGCGGTTACGAAGATTGAGTGGCATAATCCTGGTCTTTAGTTGTTTCTTTCTGCGTTATCAAAGGCGCTAAATTAAATAATATTTCTCAATGAAGCCGGAGACAGTTACTTTTCGTACTCCATTGTTATTTTTGACCCGTATTTCTTGTCGGCCAGCTTGAATGCTTCAGTTATCACGGCCATTTTCCCTCCACTGCTCAGAAAGCTCAGGCACGCTTCAATCTTTGGTGCCATGCTTCCTCTTGCAAAATGCCCTTCATTCAGGTATTTCAACGTGTCAGCATAGTCGAGAAATTCCTTTATCTCCTGATCCGGCTTTTTATAATTAATATATATGTATGGAACATCGGTAAGGATGTAAAACTCCTCCGCTCCGATCATCGATGCAAGAAGAGAAGATGCACGGTCCTTGTCAATAACAGCCTCTGCAGGCTTTACATCATTCTTTTCATCTATGTAAACCGGCACGCCGCCACCACCCGCTGCAATAACTATGTTGCCCTGCCGCGCAAGATCGCCAATAATATCATGATTCAATATGTCGACAGGAAGAGGTGACGGCACCACCCTCCTGAAGCCGCCTTCAGCCTTCACCTCCTCACTGAATATCCAGCCCCTCTTTGCTGAAAGATTGTCAGCTTCCTCCCTTGAGTATATCTTGCCGATCCGCTTCTGGGGATCATTGAATGCCGGATCATTTCTGTCAACAACTACCTGGGTCACCAGGCATACAACATTCTTGCTTATCCCGTGATGAATGAGAACATTCCTGAACATCCTTTCTATCATGTACCCTATTCCCCCCTGCGAATCAGCAACACAGATATCGACCGGCATCTGTGCTATCCCGTACATCTGTTCGCCTGCATCATTTCTCATAAGGATATTCCCGACCTGCGGCCCGTTCCCATGTGTTATGACCAGATCGTAACCCTCATTTATAAGAAAAACAAGGTTTTCAAGAGTCTGAGTCGTGTTCTCTTCCTGTTCATCTATTGTCCCTATCTGGTTGCCCCTTAGAAGAGCATTACCGCCAAGCGCAACTACAGCAAGCTTTTTTTTCATATTTAAAGTTTAGGAATATAATGTTTGATGGGATTATCCGTTCTTATTCAGTTTGGCAACTGGTTTTATCCGCTTTCTTTTCTGCCGGAATTTTATGTAAATGTAAGCAAATCGGAAAAACAGCATAAAAACATGTTGCATAACATAATTTTTAATCAGCCGTCACATAAATAACGGTGGCTGAAGCAAGTGAAAAAAAATAATTACATTTACCCCTTCAAAAAATGTAGCTGGTGAGATCGGGACAGACACTGCTTTTTACAATCATATCAGTCTTAATACTGTACTCCTGCGATAAGAACGGAGGAAGAAACCTTGATCAGGGGGAGATTCACTATGATGTTATTCTGAAAGGCCATCTTACACACATGCCAAGGGAGCTCATGCCCAAAAATCTGATTTTCACTTTTAAGGACGACAAGACAGTATATGAGCTTATTTCTCCCTTTGGCAATTCCGGGATAGTGAACCTTGCCAACCCCTCTCTGGACATTTACGATACCTACCTCAGCCTGTTCACCATTAAATACTTCTATCCTTCAGAACCTGGTGAGATATTTCCCGGATTCGAATCCATGAAGGGAATTGATATAAGAAAAACATCAAAGACATCTGTTATCTGCGGCTTTAACTGCAAGAATGCCGAGGTTACCTTCCCTTCCGACAGATCAAAGATCTTTAACGTCTGGTATACCACTGAAATACCAGTGTCGCGTCCAAACGCTTCCACTCCTTTTCAGGAAATCGACGGTGTATTAATGAACTTTTTCTTCTTTATAGGCTCTTCAGAATTCCACTTTGAAGCCCAGAATGTTTATAAAAAAGAGATCCCTGATAAAACATTCGAAAGAAGGGATAAATTCAAAAGAGTCTCGAGAAAAGACATAAATAAATTCATTGAAAAAATGGTGAGCCTGTAACAGGTTCCTTACCAGCCGGTAGTGCCGCATCATTTCAAAGTTTGCCTTTCCTTCCTTTCCGATTTCCATTTTTATTACCTTTGGGATGTTTTTTTGGTTTGGGTGTAAATTAGACTAGATGAGCAAAGGGAAGGAAACCAACGGAAAGAAGGCAACTAAGGTTAAGACGAAAACAAAACCTTTCTTTACAGATGAAAGAATAAGTTTCATAACCGGTATCCTGATATCGGGATTTGCAGTCTATCTGCTTCTTGCTTGTGTCTCCTACCTTTTCTGGTGGGAAACCGACCTTAGCCTTGCCGATTCGAGCGTGATCTCAGATGCCGACATAAAAGTCAGGAACTGGTCGGGAAAAAGCGGCCACTTCCTTGCAAAAATGCTTATAAGTTACGGATTCGGATACGGAGCTCTGCTCATACCACTCATAGTAGGAACAATAGGGCTTAACCTTCTTAAATTTCCGAAAATTAAACTCTGGAAGCTCATCGTCAAACTTACCTTTGCCGCTATCATCATTTCCCTTATCCTGGGTTTTGTCTTCGGAAAGGCTGACGGATACCTTGGCAGCGGCCCGGGTGGAGCCCAGGGATTCAAGATCACTG
>JAKLIJ010000047.1 GCA_022709665.1 Bacteroidota bacterium | reverse complement strand
TTTGGCAGGATCGATACCTATTATGCAGTTCCGCTTGATACTGCTGCCGGAACTGCCGTATTATTCTCCCCTACTCTTCCGTGGCAGTTTCCGTGCGAAGCCATGACCTTTAACAACGACTACACAGTGATGTACTATACCCGGAAACCTTCAAACAGGGAGCCGGAGAAAATCTACCAGGCAAGGTATGAGCTTTCAAAGAACAAAAAACATGAATGGATAAGCGATCCCGGTCCGCTGAGTTTCTGTTCCGACAGGTCGCTGTATTCTCACCCTGCACTCTCGCCCGACGGTGAAAAGATGGTTTTCAGCAGTAACAGGAGTGAAAGTGTGGGCGGGCTCGATCTTTTCATTTCCTACAGGGAGGGAAGTGAATGGTCGGCACCGTTAAATCTGGGGAACCTGATAAATTCAAAAGGAAATGAACTGACGCCGTTTCTCGATCAGAACAATAATCTGTATTTTTCATCCGACGGATTGTCTGGTTCGGGAGGATATGATATTTTTTTCTGCAGGTACAACGGGGGCAAATGGGAAAAGCCGGCCAATCTCACCGGAATGATCAATACCCCGGATGATGATCTTGCATTCAAGCTTAGCAGGACTGACGGCAGATCTGCTTTCTTCACAACACGTTACAAGGCTGCAGGAAAGGAACCTCAGTTGTTCAGAGTCACTCTTGATGACCGGACTGCTTATGGTAAAACTGTCAACCTTCAGGATGCATTCACATTGATTGCCCTGAATGAAATAACACCTGAGGAAGAAGTTGTTAGTGTTGCAGTTAAGAAAGAGACCCTTCAACCAGCCGTAAAGGAAGCTTTGCCTTCTTCTGACCTTCCTGCACAAAAAGTTGCCGAAGCAGCCAAAGAGGCGGTCGCTGCACCTGAAGCTGTTCAGGCGAAAACTCAACCCGCTCCTGATCCCGATAAGGTGGTATTCCGTGTGCAGTTCCAATCCGTTTCGGCAAAACGTGATAGCAAAACCATTACTGCGGGTGGAAAACAATACAATGTTTTTGAATATTTCTCTAACGGCACCTACAAATATTGCGCAGGTGAATTCTCATCTCCGGCAGATGCGGCCGGACTGCAGGCACAGCTCCGACGCGATGGATACACTGATGCTTTCGTTGCTGCCTTCAGGAACAATGAGCGGGTAACAGGCTCCTGGCAAAATCCTGCAGCTAAGGCCGGTACCGGCAAACCTGCCGGTGAGGCAGTCAATACACAGAGAGTTCAGCGGCCGGTGCAGGAGCCGGCGAAAACTGCCGTGCAGGTTTCTGCTCAGGCACAGGGCGGGCTTGTATACCGTGTACAGTTTACCTCTTACATGAATCCGAGGGGAAGCTATGAAGTTACCTTCGGGGGCACCAGATACATGACATTTGAATATATGTTCAACGGTGCCTACAGGGCATGTGCCGGCGAATTCAGTAGTCCGGCTGCAGCTTCCGGCCTGCAGAAACAGATTATGAAGGAAGGCTATCCCGATGCCTTTATTATTGCCACAAAAGGATCTGAAAGAGTCACAAATCCCTGATCCGCCCTTTCACTTATATCAGGCTCCTGTTCAAAGCTCAGAGCCTGTTCAGTTCGCTGTCGAAGTGAAGCACTTCACCTTTCACTGTTGGAGAGGAGAATTTTAAATTTTTGTAAATCAGCGAGAGAGGCATTCCCGAGATCGAAGTTACCTTAAGATCCGTCAGTTTTCCATTATCCCATTCAAAGTCGAGTTCAAATCCTCCTCTTGCCCTGATACCCCTGATTTTTCCATTCGGGACTGCATCGGGCAATGATGGGAGTATCTCTATTTCATCAAGATGACTTTGAAGAAGCATTTCAGCTATACCGGCAGCTCCTCCGAAATTCCCGTCGATCTGGAAAGGCGGATGGGCATCAAAGAGATTTGGATATGAACCGCCGCCTGAAGAACCGCCTCCTGTTGCCTTTCCTGAAGCCTGGCCCTGAGGTCTTAGAAGCATTCTGACCATTTGCCAGGCGTGATTTCCTTCCCTGAACCTTGCCCAGAAATTGATTTTCCATGCCAGGCTCCAGCCGGTTCCCTCGTCACCCCTTGCTTCAAGGGATTTTTTTGCTGCTTCCATGAGTTCCGGGGTATCCTTCGGGTTAATCTCCTTTCCGGGATGGACACCCCAGAGGTGTGAAACATGACGGTGTTTGTTTTGAGGATCGTCAATATCTTCCATCCATTCCCTTAGCTGCCCAAAGCTTCCGGTTCTGTAAGGCGCTATGCGTGGCAGCAGATCAGACAATGTATCTGCCAGCGGATCCCCGGTACTGAGGATCTTGTCCGCTTCGATACAAGCCCTGAAAAGACTCTTTATGATCTGGTGATCCATGGTGGGGCCTGAAACAAGGCCTCCGTTCTCGGGCGAATTTGAAGGGCATGATACCAGCCATCCCGTTTCAGGATCAGGGACAAGAAAACCTGCGTAGAAGGAGGCGGCTCCTTTCATAACCGGCCATGCAGTGGTTCTGAGAAAGGCAGTATCCCTTCCGAAGAGAAAATGCTCCCAGTAATGATGCGCCATCCATCCGCTGCCTGCAACCCAGATCCCATGGTCGGAGGCGTTTATCGGGGCCGCCCCCCTCCAGATGTCGGTGTTATGGTGAAGAACCCAGCCCGGCGCATTGTAATGTTCTCTTGCAACTATTGCTCCGGCAGGAACGACCTCGTCAATCATCCTGAAAAGAGCCTCGTGGCATTCGGCGATATTAAGTACTTCTGCGGGCCAGTAATTCATTTCGATGTTTATGTTTACCGTGTACTTGCTGTCCCAGGGCGGGTTCAGTTTGTTGTTCCAGATTCCCTGAAGGTTGGCAGGATAGGTTCCCTCGCGGCTTGAGGAAAGAAGAAGATACCGCCCATACTGAACATAAAGGGCGGCAAGGGAATTGTCCATCTCCCCGGGTATCTCTTTTATTCTCCTGTCGGTCGGCATGCTTTCCTTTCCTGACAAACCCAGATCAATTGAGAACCTGTCGAAATATCTCCTGTAATCATTAATATGCTCGTCTTTCAGCATTTTATAGGTCTTACCTTCCGCATCTTCAAAATACTTCTCGCATAATGTGGCCGGATCTCCCGAGACATCCCCGGGGCTGATGAAATTTGTGGCTGCCGACAACAGAATTGTAGCTTCATTAGCATTTTCTATATGAAGCCTGTCAGCTGAAGAGCTAATCTTTCCTCCCTTTAACAGAATCCTGGCAGTGGAAATGCCGTAAAGGACACCGTTTTTCACCTTGACCCGGAGGGTAAGTGTATTGTCATTACCTGAAGTTACTGTAAAATTTTCATGAAGGGCTGTCATTCTCAGATCGAAGGTAAGTGATTGTCTTCTGTTGGATGACAGATTGATAACAATAAGATTTGCAGGGAAACTGGCAAAATATTCCCGTGTGAACAACTTCCCTCCTGCCTTATAAGTGGTTTTGCAAATTGCATTTGAAATATCAAGTTCCCTCCTGAAATCAGTAATTGAGTCATTTTCTCCAAAATCAAGCCAGAGGTCTCCGAAAGGCTGATATTTCTCCTGGTAAAGGGGGACGCTCATAAACTTGTCAAGCGCCAGTTTTTCAGCTTCCTCCTGTTTACCTTTCCAGATCAGTTCCCTTATCTTTTCAAGGTATTGTGAGGCTCCCTTATTTGAATAGTCATGCGGGCCGCCTGTCCATAAAGTTTCTTCATTGAACTGGATATGATCGGTGCTTTTTCCGCCATAAACCATTGCTCCGAGCCGTCCGTTTCCTATCGGGAGAGCCTCTTCCCACACTGAGGCCGGTTGTTCATACCAGAGCTTAAGGTTATCATTTTCTTTCACGCTGCCTTTGCATCCTGAAAACAGAGCGAATCCGGATAAAACAAGGATAAGGTAAAATGATTTCATGATAAGAGGAGATAAGGTTTCACACAAGCAAGATACAAACTAATTTGTTTTATTCCGGCAGGAAAGATTTGAAGGGAGCATGCAACCTTATGTTTTTTTCTATGTCTTTATGATGGATTAATTTTATAGCAACAAAAAAATAACAAAACCATGAAAAGTCTGAAGTTGGGAATGATTGTGATACTTTCTGTTGTAATGACCTTCTGTGCCGACGGGCAGTTTCGCCGGACGGTTTACGGGAACAACAAGGTTGTAAAGGAAAAAAGAGATGCTGGACAGTTTACATCTCTCCGGGTAAGCAGTGGCATTGATGTCTATCTTTCTCAGGGTGACGAAGAATCGATAGAGGTTGAAGCTGATGAAAATCTCCATGAATATATATTAACTGAGATAAAGAACGGCGCCCTGCAAATTTATTCAGAAGCCAATATCAGGGAAGCTGAAGAGAAAAGGGTTTACGTTACGATGAAAGATATTGAATCGCTCAGTACATCGAGCGCGGGTGACATAATTGGACAGACTCCGGTAAGAGGCGATCGCCTGGAATTGTCGGCAAGCAGTGCGGGGGATATCAAGATCGAGGTCCATGTAAGGGAGCTGAAGGCAGGAGTAAGCAGTTCAGGTGACGTTACCCTGACAGGGGAAGCAGAAATCCTTACTGCAAATCTAAGCAGCGCCGGGGACCTGAATGCATACGGGTTGGAGGTAAGGGAAGCTGATGTTTCGGCTTCCAGTGCGGGAGATGCAGATATAAATGTTTCCGAGAGGCTCAGGGCGCGTTCCTCGAGTGCCGGAGACATAAATTACAGAGGCAATCCGAAGTACATCGACGCACATTCATCGAGCGCCGGAAGCGTTAACCGGAAATAGTTCTTCTTCATATACAAATTGCTTTCACTTAAAAGCCGGCAGGTAAATACTGCCGGCTTTTTTTTAACTTTGCCGGTTAGTAACCTTAATTTTTAAAATTATTGACAGATGAATGAAACCATAAGTTTAAGTCTCAGGAATGTAGAAAATTTCATTTCGCTTGAAGAGGTCACAGCACTGGCCCAGCAGTCGGTAAGGCATCTTGACAGCCTTAACAACCGGAGCGGGGCGGGAAGTGATTTTCTGGGCTGGATGACCTTGCCTGATGACATTCTACCCCAGCTTGACAATATTGAAGAGAGTGCGGAATATCTAAGATCAGTTTCAGATTTCACTGTGGTGATAGGTATTGGAGGATCATATCTTGGATCGAAAGCTGTAATAGACGCTCTTTCACATACTTTTTCGTCACTGAGGAAGGAGAAGCATCATGAAGTGGTTTTTGCCGGGCAGAATCTGTCGGAGGATTATATTGCCGATCTTCTTGAAATCCTTGATAATGTCAATTATTCCATAGTTGTTATTTCAAAATCGGGAGTGACTACGGAGCCGGCCATTGCTTTCCGGATCATCCGTAATCATCTGGAGCACAAGGTAGGGAAAGCGGAAGCAGGAAAAAGGATAATTGCCATCACCGACAGTAAAAAGGGAGCTCTCAGACCTCTTGCGCAAAAGAACGGATACCGGACCTTTGTCATTCCCGACAACATTGGAGGCAGGTATTCGGTTCTGACTCCGGCCGGTTTGCTGCCCATTGCACTTTGCGGGTTCGACATCAGATCGCTGGTTAAAGGCGCCAAGTCGATGGAACAGATATCACGTACCAACAGGAACGGGTCATCCAATCTGCCGTTGCTGTATGCAGCCGCCCGGAACCTGATACTTCAATCGGGAAAGACAACTGAGATAATGGTAAGCTACAATCCAAAACTGCATTATTTTGCTGAATGGTGGAAGCAGTTGTACGGGGAGAGCGAAGGCAAGGACAAAAAAGGGATCTTTCCGGCTGCTGTCGATTTCACTACCGACCTGCATTCGCTCGGACAATATATTCAGGATGGACAGAGGATAATGTTTGAGACGGTTATTTCCGTAAGAGAACCTGCCAGGAAGGTTACAGTTCCGAAGGAAGAGGATGACGCTGACCAGCTTAATTACCTTTCAGGACAGAGGCTGTCGCAGGTCGATCATAATGCTGAAGCAGGAACCATCCTGGCTCACAACGACGGTAATGTACCGGTAATTCACATCACTGTTCCGGAACTTACAGCTTACTATGTAGGTCAGTTGTTTTATTTTTTTGAACTTGCGTGCGGCGTCAGCGGGTATATTCTTGATGTAAATCCCTTCGACCAGCCCGGTGTTGAAGCATACAAGAGAAATATGTTCGCCCTGCTCAGTAAGCCCGGTTATGAAGAAGCAGGGAAGCTGCTAAGGGAAAGACTTAAATAAACCAATATGAAGATAGATCTTAGAAAAAATTACCACTGGTCGCTGGTAGTCCCTACCAGCATGGGTATAAGAATCACTCCTGCCAACGGACAGCCGGTTCATTGCAGTGATACGTTTCACATGCAGGTTACAAGCGCTGAAACCAATGTGGCAAGTGTTCCTTCCTATCTCGGACTTCCTGTAAAGGTATTGACAACTTTTGTAAAAGACAGTCCGATTGCACGAATGATCAAGGACAATCTTGCATCGAGGCATATGGCGTACGAAGGCGTTGAACTTGAGCAGGGCGGGCCCTGGGGCTACCGCCACCAGTTCAATATTGCTGACAGCGGTTACGGTTCAAGGGGACCCAGAGTTCATAACGACAGGGCCGGTGAGGTTGGAAGGACACTTAATGTGAAGGATTTTGATCTCAACAGGCTTTTCGAAAAAGAGGGGGTTCAGATACTTCATCTGTCAGGGCTAATAGGAGCTTTGTCGCCCGAAACAAGTAATTTCTGCCTCGAACTGGCAAGATCGGCAAAGAAACATGGAACAAGGATTGCTTTTGACCTCAATTACAGAGCTACATTCTGGAAGGGCAGGGAAAAGGAACTCTCTGCCACATTCAGGGAGATAGCCGGAATTGCTGATATCCTTGTTGGCAACGAGGAAGACTTTCAACTTTGCCTTGGAATTGCCGGTCCGGAGGAAGGCGGCAGGGATATTACAGCCAAGATCGAGAGTTTCAAGGAAATGATAAGAAGGGTTAAGAAAGAATTTCCGGCGGCCTCTGTGTTCGGGACCACTCTGAGGCAGGTCATAAATGCCAATGAGCATCTCTGGGGAGCCATTATGCTTGAAGGTGATGAATGGCATGTTGTTGAGCCGCGTCCGATCCATGTACTCGACCGTATTGGAGGAGGTGACGGTTTTGTGGGAGGACTGTTATACGGAATACTCAGGGGATGGGAACCCGAAAAATGGATACAGTTTGGATGGGCTACCGGCGCACTTGCTACAACATCGCTTACAGATTACGGCCAGCCGGCCGACGAGGAGCAGGTATGGAGCATCTGGAAAGGCAATGCCAGGGTAAGAAGATAAATCCTAAAAAAAATAGCCCTCATTAATAAAATGGGGGCTATTTGTAAAAAACCTATTACTGATTAGTTCCTGCCTTTCAGGCAAAACTTGTTCACGAACTCATCCATAACCTGCGACAGGTTCGGATCGCCTATCTCCTGCAGATCATAATATACCCTGGTATTGGGTTTTCTGATGTTAATTATCCGGTTAAGATCTATCGGAGTAGCCACGAGCACACTATCGCAATCTGTGTTGTTTATTGTTTCTTCAAGGTCTTTCAGTTGCTGGTCTCCGTACCCCATTGCCGGGAGAAGTGTTCCTATATTCGGATAGATACTGAAAGTCTCGGTAAGCTTACCTACGGTATAAGGTCTCGGATCGACCAGGGCTGCAGCTCCGAACTTCCGGGCGGCCACGACACCTGCCCCGAGTTTCATTTCGCCATGGGTAAGGGTGGGTCCGTCCTCGACAACAAGCACTCTTTTTCCTTTTATCACCGAGGGATCGTCGACCCTTATCGGTGAAGCTCCGTCGATAACAACAGCCTGTGGATTTACTTTTTCGATGCTCTCCCTGACCACCTGTACTGATTCCGGAGAGGCACTGTCAATTTTGTTTATCACTACCACATCGGCAAGACGAAGAGTAACCTCACCGGGATAATATCTCAGTTCATGACCGGCCCTGTGCGGATCGGTCACGGTGATCATCAGATCTGATTTGTAGAAGGGAAAGTCATTATTGCCGCCGTCCCAGACCACTACATCGCATCCGTCGGGATCGTTCTCAGCAGCCCGAAGTATAGCTTCATAATCGACACCGGCATATATTACATTGCCTCTGGCTACATGTGGTTCATATTCCTCCATTTCCTCAACGGTGCATTTATGTTTCTTCAGATCGGCTATAGCAGCAAATCTCTGCACTTTTTGTTCAGCAAGGTCGCCATAGGGCATAGGGTGACGTACTGCGACCACTTTTAATCCCCTGGCCATAAGGAGTTCAATTACCCTCCTTGATGTCTGGCTCTTACCGCATCCTGTTCTTATGGCTCCGACAGCAATCAGGGGTTTGGTACTTCTGACCATGGTTGCATCCGGACCAAGAAGTACAAAATTAGCGCCGGCAGCGTTTACAATTGCGCTGACAGCCATTACTTTCTGATATGTGACATCGCTGTAGGAAAAAACACAATCATCGACTTTGAACTTCCTGATAAGTTCCGGGAGATTTTCTTCAGCAAAAACCGGTATACCTTCAGGATAAAGCCTGCCCGCGAGTTCAGCGGGGTATTTTCTGCCATCGATATCCGGTATCTGGGCCGCAGTAAAAGCTACCACGTTAAAGTTCTCATTGTCTCTGTAAACAGTGTTGAAATTGTGGAAATCCCTTCCTGCAGCACCGATAATTATTACATTTTTTTTCTGCATATAACCTCCCTCGATACGATAATTAATTTTCCTGAATAATCGTTTTAATTATAGAATGAATTGACAAATTTATAATTTGCGGGTATAATATCCGAACATTTGAAATGAATTTTGAGCAGCTGCTTTTGGGATGATAATTGACTGATAACATGTTAATTGATAAACAATTTAGTGTCTCCCGAAAATATGTTAAAGAAAATGTTTTCGCCATAAGCCTGCTAAATTTATTTCTTTGTACTATTATGATCTGAAATGAATGTCCTTGCCCACATATACCTGTCAGGGGATTCCGAAAAAATAATTATCGGAAACTACATAGGCGACTATGTAAAGGGGCGCGATTACCTTAAGTACCCCGAGCAGGTAAGAAAGGGCATTATACTTCACAGACATATAGATGCCTTTACCGACAGGCATCCTGTAGTTCACAGAAGCAAGATCCATTTCTCGGGAAAATACCATAAATACTCGGGTGTCATCACCGACATTATCTATGATCATTTCCTGACCAGGGAATGGAACTTTTTTTCACGGCGGCCGCTTGAGAGTGTGACCTATAATTTTTACAGGGCCATGGTAAACAACTTTGACATCCTTCCGGAGGAAGTCAGGAAGATGATGCCATTTTTCATTATTAACAACTGGATAGAATCATATCAGACCAGAAGAGGCATCAGGCATGTGCTGAACACTCTCAGCAAGAGGTCGTCGCTTCCGAATGAGACAAGGTTTGCAATGAAGGCGCTGAAAAAGAATTACTTTGCTCTTGAGGACGACTTCATGGAATTTTTTCCTCAACTTATCGACTATGTAGAGAATGATTTCGGGATAGAGATTTCTCACAGGATAACCATTCCGTTCTGATCAGACAAGGTATTCCGAACGGCTGGCATCGAGTCTGAGAAAAATAAAAAGCAGTATGGTGAAAGCCCATAGTGAGCTCCCCCCGTAACTAAGAAAAGGAAGAGGTATTCCAATCACCGGCACAAGGCCGACTGTCATGCCTATATTGATAAAGAAGTGGACGAAAAAGATCGACACCACCCCGTAACCATAAATCCTTGAAAAGTCGGATCTCTGCCTTTCGGCAAGTATGATCAGCCTTATGATCAGCATGACATACAGAGCTATTACGACAAAAGAGCCCATAAAACCCCATTCCTCTCCTATTGTGCAGAAAATAAAATCGGTGCTTTGAGCAGGTACAAACTTAAACTTGGTCTGGGTTCCCTGCAGATATCCCTTTCCTGAAAAGCCGCCCGATCCAATTGAAATGATCGACTGGTTAACATTATAACCTGTTCCGTGAGGATCCGATTTTATCCCCAGCATTATCTCTACTCTTTCCTTCTGGTGAGGTTTCATCAGGGTATTGAAGGCCATATTCACGGAATTCACATAAGCCAGGCTTCCAGCCAGGAAAAGATAGATTGCAAGCAGTGAAAATGCCCTTTTGTTATAGAAATAGAAAGCGTAGGCTATACCTGAGAGCAGTACCGATATCAGAAGGATGTGTTCGTTTTTAAGCGATTTTATTACCAGGCTGTTGAATCCGTACACTATAAGCGACGAGACTGCCAATATAACCATAGCAAGAAGGAGGAGTTTCCATTTTCTGGTAACTATCCAGGCCAGAAGCAGCGCTGATAAAATAAGTCCAAGGGCAAGCCATGTATTGTTGAAAATAAGGGTAAAGAAGAAAAGAACAAGCATTAGAAAGCCCGATATAAGAATATATGGGCTCATCCCTTCCCTGAACAGCACAATAAAGAGGGAGAGGAAAACAACAGCCGAACCCATATCAGGCTGAAGTATAATAAGTAAAGCCGGCATCAGGATAATTCCTACTGAAGTAATGAATACGCTAAGCTTTCCAAGGTCGTGCCGTGTTGTGTTCAAGTAGGCTGCCAGGGCCAGAGCCGTACCAGCCTTTGCGAATTCTGAAGGCTGAAGACTGAATGATCCGAACTGGAACCACGATCGTGCCCCGTTGATATCTTTACCGACAAACAGCACAAGAAGGAGGAGGAAAAGCAGAAATCCGTAGATGAAATAAGCGAAGAAGAAGTAGAAGCGGGTATCAATAACTACAACAAACACTGCTATTACGAAGGTTGCCAGTATCCAGACGAACTGTTTTCCATATCTCTGCGAAAGGTCGACTATCCTTGTATGTTCCTCGTTGTAGACGGCAGCATAAATATTGAACCATCCTATTATGACAAGCAGAAGGAAGATCACTATTGAAACCTTGTCGATTCTGGTCCAGATATTTACGTTTCTAGTCACCGGCAATAAGATTCAGTTCAAGCATTCTTTGTTCGGAATATTTATTGGTTACTTCGCCGTTCAGGTATTTTTCAATCATCAGGCTGGCAACGGGAGCAGCATAAGTTGCTCCGAATCCCGCATTTTCCACATATACTGCTATTGCAATTTTAGGATCATCCTTCGGGGCAAAGGCAATGAACACTGAATGATCCTTCTTGCCTTGCGAATTCTGTGCAGTGCCTGTTTTGCCGCATACAATAATATCCTTTATGGCAGCAACCCTTGCTGTCGCACCGGCGCTCCCATTGACTGCCTCCTCCATGCCCGTCACAATTGACTCGAAGTTTGCCGAGTCGATTGCTATGGTATGTTTTGTAAGATATTTCTGGTCGGGTTTGCCATCGGTGCCTATCGACTTCACAATATGAGGTGTAAAATAATATCCCCTGTTGGCAATGGCTGCAGTCATATTGGCCATCTGGAGGGGAGTTGTTTCAACTTCTCCCTGGCCTATAGCCATTGATATTATTGTAAGCGCCTTCCACCTGTTTTTGCCATAGTACCGGTCGTAATAAGCAGGTGAAGGGATGAATCCGGTCAGTTCGTTTGTAAATTCTATACCCAGCCGCTGGCCAAAGCCGAATTGATCAAGGTACTCCTTCCATTTTTCATAAGCAGCTTCGACACTTGGATAGGCCGGGTTCTCGAGAATTCTTCTGAAGACCTGGCAGAAGTAAGCATTGCATGAATTTGATATCCCGTGAACAAGATCGAGTGGTGAGCTGTGTGAATGGCAGCCTACAAACATGTAACCGTGATTGCATCCGAAAAGAGTAGAAGGCTCTGTGACATTTTCCTGAAGACCTATCAGTCCGTTTATAGGCTTGAAAGTGGATCCCGGGGGATACTTTGCCTGGATGGCCCTGTTAAAAAGAGGCAGCGACGTATCAGCGCTCAGTTTCATAAAGTTTTCCGACCTGATTCTCCCTACAAGAAGGCCCGGGTCGTAATTGGGGCTTGAGACCAGAGCGAGCACCTCACCTGTTTTTGGTTCGAGAGCCACTATGCTTCCTGATTTGTTTTTCATCAGGAGTTCTCCATATTCCTGGAGATCCATATCTACTGTCGATATTACATCCTCGCCCTGAACCGCGATGGTGTCGAGGCGTCCGTCAGCATAGGATCCCTTTATCCTGCTATATACGTCAACGAGGTAAATTGAGACTCCTCTTCTTCCCCTGAGGTATTTTTCATAAGCTTCCTCTATCCCGAGTTTGCCTATATAATCACCTGCTTTATAATAGGGATCTTTCTTTACAACAGATTCATCCACCTCACTTACATAACCAAGAATATGTCCTGCAATGGGTTTTGAGTATTTTCTCAGAGTTCTCGGCTGAACATAGAATCCCGGGAAAGAAAAGAGTTTTTCCTGGAAGCGTGCATATGATTCAGCGGATATTTGTTTGAGGAAGACCGACGGAGCTCTTCTGGAATAGCTGACAGCCATATTCATCCTGTCGCGGAACGAACTGACGGGGATTTCAAGAAGCTTGCAGAACTCTGCCGTATCGATTGAAGTAACCTGGGCTGGAACGACCATCAGATCATAAGCTGCCTGGTTGAAAACCATCAGCTTGTTGTTCCTGTCGTAGATAAGTCCTCTTGCAGGATACTGTGTTACATATCTCAGAACGTTGTTGTCGGCTGAAAGCCTGTAGGTATCCTTTACCACCTGGATTATGAAGAGCCTTAAAAGCAGGATAAGCGACGCAAGAATCACAAATGTGATTATGATGTATTTTCTGCCTATGAATGCATCTTTCATGACCGGTCGGTTAGCGCCCTTTACGGTAATACTCAATCAGGAGGATGAATGCCAGGGTAAAGATTGAACTCAGTAATATCCTCAATATTGTCCTGAAGAAATCTGCAAATCTGAAAACCTCTATGAAGAAGAGGGTTGTATGGTGGATGAGAACAATGGCGCTTGCATAAATCAGGAACCATCTGAAGCCGTATGAAGCCATTGAAAGGCTTGATCCCGGGTCATATCCGTCGCGCGGAGCAATAAGTCTCAGCACAAAGGGGCGGGCGAACCCTGCAAGAAGGGTTGCTGAAGCATGCATGCCCGGTGACCCTGCTGCCAGGTCAATAAGCAGCCCGGTAAAAAATGCAACAATCAGTACTATCCATGATGGTGTAAGCCATGGAAGAAGCAGTATTATAATAATGTAGACATAGGGATTCACATATCCGCTGAACTGAATGTTATTCAGCACCAGAATCTGGAGCAGGATCAGAACGACCGTTATCAGACCGTATTTAAGGATTGTATTGATCATTGGTACTGTAATTCCAGTTCAAGTTGTTCTTCCCGTTTTAGGTTTCCAATCACATTTACATGCTGGACCTGTCTGAAGTCTGTGAACAACTCGACTGTTATCCTGTAAAAATCACTTCCGCTATTTCTTATTTCATTTACACGGCCTATGCCAATCCCCTCGGGGAAAACTGCAGAGAAGGCGGTTGTCTCTACAGTGTCGCCCTGGCTGACCTGAATATGCTGTGGTATTTCATTAAGTACTGCGTAACGCGGGTTCCGGCCGTCCCATGTAAGTGATCCGAAATAGCCGCTCGATTTAAGTCTCGCACTAAGTCTGAAGTCGAGATTGAGGAGCGATATTGCCACAGAAAAATTCCCGGAGCATCCTACCACCATTCCCACTACATTTTTCCCATCGGTAAGAGCCATATCTGGTTTGATTCCCTGAAAGCTTCCTTTGTTTATTGTTATGAAATTTTTTTGCTTGTTAACCGAGTTATTTATCACCCTGGCTGATGTAAACTGGTACTGCTGGCCTGCCGTGGTATCATTTACCGGTTCAAAATAACTGCTTCCGGGGCGGGAAAGTTTCTCTACCCGGTTAAGAAGGGCGCTGTTTTCCTCGGCAAGTTTCAGGTTTACTTCGCGGAGGCTGAGATAATTCTTTGCATTGGTTATTCGTTGCTCCAATCCGCGGGTTATTCCATGGACGGTTTTGACTATTCTCGAATTATGATAAATATTGCCGTTGGTGAGCCAATAAAATGCAATTCCTTCCAGGATAAGAAATACAATAATATTATTGTATTTCAGCAGAAAGTTAAGAAGGTTTCTCATTCACTCACCGCTCATGTTATCTCATAAGGAAAGGGAACTTGTCCACGTTCTTCAATGCCACTCCGGTTCCTCTTGCAACTGCATGGAGGGGATCTTCGACCACATTGAAATTTATGTTCAGCTTGTCTGCCAGTCTTCTGTCGAGTCCTCTGAGCAGGGCACCTCCTCCGGTAAGATATATCCCCTTGTTCACTATATCGGCATACAGTTCGGGAGGAGTCTGTTCGAGCACGTTGAGAAGAGCGGCTTCCACTTTTGTAAGTGATTTGTCGAGGCAGTATGCTATTTCCTGGTACGAGATAGGAATTTCAATGGGCAGGGAGGTCATGATATTCGGTCCCCTGACGATATAATCCTGGGGAGGGTTATCAATATCAGGAAGGGCAGCTCCCACAGCGATTTTTATGTCTTCGGCTGTTTTCTCTCCGATTTTTATATTATGCTGGTGCCTCATATACGATTGGATATCGGCAGTAAATCCGTCGCCGGCTATACGGATCGATTTATTGCATACGATCCCTCCCAGGGCAATAACCGCTATTTCTGTTGTACCTCCTCCCACATCTACAATCATGCATCCTTCGGGAGCCTCCACGTCAAGCCCTATTCCTATGGCAGCAGCCATGGGTTCATAAATAAGGTAGACATCCCTGCCACCGGCATGTTCGGATGAATCGCGTACAGCACGCAGCTCTACCTCTGTGCTGCCCGAAGGAATGCAAACCACCATTTTAAGTGAAGGGGTAAAGAATTTTGGTCCCGTGTTAATAAGTTTGATCATCCCTCTTATCATCATCTCGGCAGCATTGAAGTCGGCAATAACCCCGTCGCGCAGTGGTCTTACCGTTTTAATATTCTCATGCGTCTTTCCGTGCATCTGCCTTGCTGCATCACCGATGGCGATAAGCTTGCCTGTATTCTTGTCGATAGCGACTATTGAAGGCTCATCGACAACTATTTTATCATTATGTATGATAACCGTGTTGGCAGTTCCGAGGTCAATTGCAATCTCCTGAGTCAAGAATGAAAAAAGTCCCATATATATGATGAGCTTATTGGTTTAGTGTTTGAAATGTCGTTTCCCTGTAAATACCATTGCCACATTGTTTGCCGAGCAATAGTCGACCGAATCCTGGTCCCTTACCGATCCTCCGGGCTGGACGATAGCTGTTATCCCGGCCTTATGTGCAATTTCAACGCTGTCGGCGAAAGGGAAGTAGGCATCGGAAGCCATGACTGCTCCCTTGAGGTCGAATCCGAATGAGTGTGCCTTTTCAATAGCCTGTTTCAAAGCATCCACCCTTGATGTCTGTCCTATTCCGCTCGCACACAGCTGCCTGTTTTTTGCCAGAACGATCGCATTGGATTTGCTGTGTTTCACAATCTTGTTTGCAAACACAAGGTCTTCGGTTTCAGCGGGCAGCGGGTTTCTGGGTGTAACCGGTTTCATATCCCCGGCCAGCTCTGTGCTGAGGTCCTTTTCCTGCCAGAGTACACCGTCGAGAAGCGACCTGAACTGGTGCTTGCCTGCTGCTTTTCCTTTCCTTCTGAGAATAATTCGGTTCTTTTTCTGTGAGAGTATCTCAACAGCCTTGTCAGAGAATCCCGGGGCAATGATAATCTCGAAGAATATCTTCCCTATTTCTTCAGCTTCCTCATCACCTACGGGGTGATTGGTAGCAATAACACCTCCGAAAGCAGAAACCGGATCGCATGCCAGGGCATCCTTCCAGGCTTCAGCCGGGCTGGGACGGGAAGCTGCTCCGCAGGCATTGTTATGCTTGATTATGACATAGGTTGTCTCACTGAATTCATCAATGAGTCCTAACGCTGAATCGATATCAAGGAAGTTGTTATATGATATTTCCTTGCCATGAAGCTTCTCGAAAAGCTTATCCGTATCGCCGTAGAATATCCCTTTCTGATGAGGAT
>JAKLIJ010000046.1 GCA_022709665.1 Bacteroidota bacterium | reverse complement strand
GCGATTTCGACAGTAACGAATACCTGCTCAGTTTTGAAAGCCTCAAGGGAAAATTCGACAAACAGTTTATTTTTCACAGGCAGGGCTATTTCAGTCAGGATGAATCGGGGTATCTGTACAAAACCCATACCCATAATGCCTATATCAGCTATGCCATGCCCATAACCCCCGTACTTGCCCTTAAAGGGACACTTTCGTACAGAAACGACAGGCATGTCATGCTTTCGCTCGACCTGAACTCGCTCAATACCGAAAGTATAACAAGGCACTGGGGCGGACTAAAGGGAGAGCTGATCTTTGACAATACAAGGAAACGTGCAGTGAACATTTACTTCGGAACAAGATTCAAGGTCTTCGGGGAATATTACAGGCAGATACCCGAGAAGAAATCCGATATGTTCGTGGTAGGAGGCGATTTCAGGCATTACATAAGGATCCACAGGGAACTCATCTGGGCAAACCGCTTTGCTGCCAGTTCTTCTTTCGGACCGACAAAACTCGTATATTATCTCGGAGGAGTCGACAACTGGATGGGTTATTTCTTCAATAAGGAAGATATGTTCGACCAGTCTATGCCCGTAAGCCCCGACCAGAACTATGGTTTCCAGGCGCTTGCAACAAACATGAGGGGATTCTCGCAGAATATAAGGAACGGAAATAATTTTGCACTTATCAACAGTGAGATCAGATGGCCCTTTGTAAGATATTTTGCCGGACACCCGCTTAAGTCAAACTTCCTCAACAGCCTGCAGGTTGTCGCTTTCGGCGATATTGGTACTGCATGGACCGGAAGGGATCCCTGGTCGGGAGATAATTCATGGGATACCGAAACCTATAAAAACGGTCCGGTTACAGTTATCCTCGACAGTAACAGAGATCCGATAGTTGCCGGATTCGGGGCCGGACTCAGAGCACAGCTGCTGGGCTATTTCGTAAGAGCCGACTGGGCATGGGGAGTGGAAAACCAGTTCATCCTGCCGAGGATGTTCTATCTCTCCTTCAGCCTCGATTTCTGATTATGCATCCCAGCCGTGAATCTGGCATTATCTTTGTATTCCATTGCGAAATATTAACCAAGGAAATAACAAAGATTCTTTTACAATTGAAAAATTTCAAATAAGTTTGCAGGATCGTTGTTATAACTAACTAAAAAAAAGGAATAAAATGGCTTACAAAATTAGTGAAGACTGCACTGCTTGCGGAACCTGCATAGATGAATGCCCGGTTGAAGCAATATCAGAAGGTGAAATCTATAAAATCGATCCGGACGTTTGCACCGATTGCGGTTCATGCGCTGAGGTTTGCCCTGTCGAGGCAATTCATCCCGCTGAATAATCCTGCACTTCATTTAAAAAGGAGGAAAACCTGATGGTTTTCCTCCTTTTTTTTTGTCTATCCCGGATATCAGGATTAAATCCTTTGTCTTCTGCAAAAAGAAGCTATGGCATGCAGTTCATTAACCCGAATCCGCCATCCGTAAACTGACTGTTTCCGTCTAACCCTTACGACTTTATCTTTATTGGCGTGAAGTGACACCTTCACTTCGCAGAACACCATGGGAACCATCATATTCCTTTGGCATTTTATTACTTAACTAAACTCTTAACCATGAGAAAACTTCTCTTGATTCTTTTGGTTTTTTGCGGACTTATGTCCTCAGCATGGGCTCAGCAAAAAACCGTAACGGGTACCGTAACCTCTGCCACTGAGGGGGAGGGCGCCTTACCCGGTGTTTCCGTATCGGTCAAAGGAACGACAATCGGGATTATCACTGATCTGAACGGGAAATACACGCTGGCAGTACCGGTTAATGCCACAACTCTGGTCTTTACCTATATCGGAATGAAAAAACAGGAGGTTGCGATCGGGAACCGTTCAGTTATTGACGTGATACTCGAATCCGACATTCTTGGACTCGAGGAGGTGGTAGTCACCGCACTGGGTGTATCGCGCGAAAAGAAGGCGGTGGGATATTCGGTTCAGGATGTCAAAAACGATGTGATCGAAAGGACCGGTAACACCGATCTTGCCGGAGCAATCCAGGGCAAAATATCGGGAATCGACATCAAGCCGTCGAGCGGAATGCCGGGTGCATCTTCCCAGATCGTCATTCGCGGCGCCCGATCATTCACAGGCAACAACACCCCCTTGTATGTTGTCGACGGCATGCCGATAGCTTCCACAGCCGACATCCAGTCGGGAACAGGCGGCGACTTTTCACTGGCAGGTGACGGAGTGACCGGATCCGATATCTCAAACCGTGCGGTAGATATTAACCCTGCCGACATTGAAAGCATTACGATCCTGAAGGGACAGGCTGCTGCAGCACTCTATGGCATTCGCGCATCAAACGGCGTGATCCTGATTACAACTAAAAGCGGAAGAAACAATGTTCCCGGGAAACCGGTTGTCTCAGTTTCCCACACAAGCGCTTTCTCAGAGGTCTCCCGCACTCCTGATTATCAGACTACCTTTGCTCAGGGTGTCAACGGCGCCTATGTTCCTAATTCATCACTTTCGTGGGGGCCGAAAATTGTTGATCTGCCCGATGATCCGGTTTACGGAGGCAATAATAACGACCATCCGGGCAAGTATTTCGTTCCTCAGCTTGAACAGGGACTGATCGAAGATGCATGGGTGTCGCCTCAGGTGTTCAATAACTGGGACAGGTATTTCAGAACCGGATATTCTGCCACGAATAATATAAACGTAAGCCAGGCCATTGACAAGGGGAATTACTCACTCGGAATCACTCAGACATCGCAAAGCGGTATCGCTTTGGCTTCGGGGATGAACAGATGGAACGGAAAGGCATCGGCCGAAAGGAAATTAAGTGATAATTTCAACACAGGTTTCAACGCCAATTTCTCAAAAACCGATATTGATAAGCTTCCGACAGCAAATGATGCGGCGCTGGCAGGTGTCATGGGTGCTCCGGTCAGCTATAACCTCAGGGATTACCCCTATGCAATTCCGGGAAATCCATATTCACAGATATACTACCGCGGCGGTAGCTGGGATAATCCATACTGGTCGGCCGAACATACAATATTCAACGAGAAGACCGACAGGTTCTTCGGAAACGGATATCTGGACTTTCAGGCAAACCTCAGTGACAAAACAAAGCTCAAGCTTCGTTATCAGCTGGGAGCCGATTCATATACAACCAACTTCCGTGATATCTTCGAATACGGCCATGCCGGAAACACAGGCATGATCGACAACTACGGGATCACCTCCTTCACGGTTAACTCACTTTTTACCGCAAACTTCGACTGGAACATTGCAAGCGGACTGAATTTCAATGCATTGGTCGGTAATGAATTTGACCACAACGCAACCAAAACCTATTCCGAACATGGCGAGAATTTCAATTTCGGAGGCTGGGCCCACATCCGTAACGCCAACATCGTCACGGCAAATGAATCGAGAAATCAAAACCGTACAGTGGGTTTCTTCGGAAGTGCCTCACTGAGCTGGAAATCGCTGCTGTTTCTGACAGTTACCGGAAGAAACGACATAGTATCCACAATGCCGACCAATAACAGGTCTTTCTTCTATCCTTCTGCTGCATTCAGCTTTGTGGCGACTGAACTTGAACCTGTCAGGAACATCAAATGGCTGTCGTTCGCCAAGCTCAGGCTTTCGTATGCAGAAGTGGGACAGGCAGGCAACTATGTTAATAATTACTTCACATCACCGAATTATTCAGGAGGGTGGTGGACCGGTTCTCCTGTCGTTTATCCCATAGGCGGGGTCAATTCCTATGTTCCCAACAATATTCAGTACGACCCGGGTCTGGTTCCCCAGAATACCAAATCGTACGAAGCAGGCCTTGAACTGAAATTTCTTCAGAACCGTTTCGGCATCGATTATACTTTCTCGCGTCAGAATGTGGAGGATCAGATCTTTGCCGTGCCTCTGGCCGGATCGACAGGAATAAGGTCAATGCTTATGAACGGCGGAAAAGTGCATACAACCAGTCATGAAGTGGTTTTGTACGTATCGCCTGTCGTATCAAAGAATTTCCAATGGGACCTGAATTTCAACTACTCAAAGATCGACAACTATGTCGATGCTCTGGCCCCCGGGGTGGAGAGCATCTTCATCGGAGGATTTGACACCCCGCAGGTAAGAGCAAATATCGGAGATACGTATCCGGTGATTTACGGGGAATCGTTCCTTCGAAATGAGGAAGGGAAAGTGGTTGTAGATGATAATCCGGCATCACCAAACTACGGATTTCCCCTGACCGGAGGTCCGGCAGTCATCGGCAGGGTGTCGCCCGACTTCATCCTCGGTGGAGGCACAACCCTCACATACCGGAGATGGTCGCTGAATGCACTGCTGGAATGGAAGCAGGGAGGAAAGATGTATTCCGGAAGCATAGGATTGCTTGATTATTACGGACTTTCGGAAAGAACTGAAGACCGCGAGTCGACTTTCATTTACGATGGTGTAAAGTCGGACGGTACTCCAAACGATATCGCCAGAGGAGGTCCCAACGATCCTCTTGCACTCCAGAGCCTTCATACCAATGTCCTCACAAATATCGATGAATACTACATCTTCGACAATTCATTCGTGAAGCTCAGGGAAGTGGCGCTTAACTACAAACCCGCAAGGCTCTTCAATAAGATGGATGTGGGGGTCTCGGTATTTGCGCGCAACATTCTGCTGTGGACCGCTCTGCCCAACCTCGATCCCGAATCCAGCCAGGGAAATACCAATATGGCTGGATCGTTCGAAAGGTTCACCCTTCCCCAGGTGTCCAGCTTCGGATTCAACATCGACTTAACTTTTTAATCCGCCAAATCATGAAAAGATATATAAGAATATTATTTGCTGCATTCCTTGCCTTTCCCCTTCTGTGGTCGTGCTCGGAATCAATAATGGACGACATCAATGAAAATGTAAATGATCCAAGCGACATGGAGAGCCGGCTTATAATAACCGACGCCATGACCTCGAGCGCTTTCCAGGTGGCCGGCGGCGACTTCAACTTTTTTGCTTCGATATACATTGAGCATAACACCGGGACCTGGGGACAGTTTTACAATGCCGATATAAGAGCAGCACAGCCTTCGAGCGCAACCACTTACAACAATACCTGGAACTCATTGTATGCCAACCTGTACAGTCTAAGGCTGGTTAGGGAAAAGTGTTCCGAAGGAGGTTCAGAGGAAGGCAATTACCACACTCTGGGAATAGCCCAGATCCTCACTGCCTGGAACCTGGCAACACTAACCGATGTTATGGGTGATGTTCCCTGGAGTGAAGCCATCCAGCCGGGAGTGATCTACACGCCTGTACTTGACAGACAGGAGGATATCTATCAGGATATCTTCAGTATGCTCGATGATGCAATTGAAAACCTTGATAAAGCGTCAACCTATCCTTCATTGGGCAGTCAGGATCTCATTTATAACGGCGATACTGAGAAATGGAAGAAATTTGCATATGGCCTTAAGGCACGGTATACGATGCGTTTGTCGCACAAAACCCCGGCATACAATGAAGTGATAGCTCTTGCTGACCAGTCATTCACATCAGCGGACGAACAGGCACAGTTCAATTATAACGGGAATACGGCACAAAGCCCTTTCTATTGCATGTTTCAGGACCGCGACTACTACGGAGCCAGTCAGAGCCTTCACAACAAGCTTATCGAAAGGAACGATCCGAGGGATGAGGTATTCTTCACAACCTATCCGGGTACCGGCGAAGAGCTTGTATTTGCTCCCAACGGCACCTCAAACCAGATACAGGGTTATTACTCGATATCTGCAATTAGTGAGGTTACGGCGCCGACCTATCTTTTGAGCTATCATGAGATCGGGTTCCTGAAGGCTGAAGCCTATGTGCGGCTGAACGATCTTCCGGCCGCCGAGGAGGCTCTGAAAAATGCAATAACAGCAGCTTTTCAGAAAGTCAACATAGGTCTTACCTCTGCTGATGCCGAGGAATATTTCGATGCCAGCGTCAAAGCAAAATTCGATGCCAATCCCCTATCGGAAGTCATGAATCAAAAATACCTGGCTTTCTTTGAAGAAGAGGCAATCGAAGCCTACAACGACTACAGAAGGCTGAAAGCCATGGGTGACAATGTTATCAACCTTGACAACCCGATAAACTCAAACAGGTTTCCGCATCGTTTCTCTTACGGATCTGAGGATGTCACAACAAATGCCAATATCCGCGAAGCCTATGGTGACGGGATGTATGTTTACACTGAAAAAGTGTGGTGGGCAGGAGGTACGCGGTGAGATATTCTATCTGAAGATTAAACAAGTAAAACGTAACAAAAATGAAAAATATAAAAATAGCAGGATTGATATTCGCGCTTTTTACCCTGGCGTCGGGCTGTGATGAACTGCCGGATCCGGCAGGGGAAAGAGGCGTGGCAGTTATCCCGGCCATTACCGACCTTAATCCGGGTGTGTTCGACTCAAAGGACCTTGAGAATTCGTACGTTGAATTTATAGTACGGGCCCCGGAAGGAAGCGTTCCCGAAAAAGTGACGGTGGTTGCTTCCTATCTCGACAACTTCGAAAGAGTGACAATTACCGATGCCCAGACCTTTCCGGCCACAATCAGGATCGAAGCAAAAGACGTTCTGGAAAAACTTGACATACAGACAAATGAGGTAAAAAACGGAGACATCTTCACATTCGAACTGCTTACCCTGGCAAACGGGAAAACAACACGATCGGTTGCAGCGCTTTCGGTGCCTGTCGCCTGCGGCTATGACGTGAATCTTGCGACCGGCAGCTACCATTCCGTATCGCCCGACTGGAATTCTGACGGTACAATAACTCTCACAGCTGATGAAGATGATCCTTACAAGATATATGTAAGCGGTCTCGAGGAGATTGAAGGACTCGTTGAGGATCTTGGTCCGCTGGTGATACATATCGACCCGGCAACCTACAGTGTCAGCGCACCTCTTAAGGCTATTTCATCCGATGCCTGGGGCTACGGAGCAATTTCATATCAGGGTACCGGCGTTTTTAGTTCCTGCGACGGAAACTACACAATGTATTTCGAAATTATCCTGGCCGACCTCGGCAGCCAGGGACAATACTCATTTACCTTCACAAGAAACCAGTAATCTGATATTTCGGTGAAAAAGAGGCCGGATTGAACTCCTGTTCTTTCCGGCCTTTTTATCATTGCGGGGCGTACCCTGCCTTTTCGAGTATGCCCTGGATGTCAGTCTCATTCATAAGCATCTCAAGACTTGTTCCCCGGTTCTTCTGCATGTACGATTCAATGATCCTGAAACCGGTCCATACTGCTGCCCTGCCGGGCGACTCATTTGTAAAATAACTCGTGAAAGGCGCCTCCCCCGTGAGCTTGCGTATGACGAACTGATCGGTCTTGAAGATCAGGTCATTCTCAACAAGATACTGCCACATCTGAGCTTCATTGTTCCTGCAGAAATTCATCTGGGCAGGAGTGAACCCGAAAATAAGCTCATCCTCAAGGTTTGGAAGCATGCAGCGCATAAAATACCTGAGCTTGCCCTGGTGTATTATTTCTGCCAGCACATTATCGGTCTCGTAATCCATTGCTTCCCTGTCCCAGACAGATGAAGCCCATCCGTTCATGCAGTCAGGGACTATGTACTCCGGAATCATCCTTGCCGCCATATACTGGTATATCCCAAGACCGGGGTAATACTCACAATCAGCCCCCAGATACTTGTCGAGGCCGATGCCCAGAAGGGGCTCACCAGACATGGTCAGGATACTTGCATTGAAGCCGGTGATGCAGGTAAATATTTCAGGAACCTTTTTCTCAGGAAAATAATACAGGTAATGCCTGAAGGCTATTTCCAGGTCGTTCTCAACATCTGAAAGATCGGGGTACTTTTCTGCAACCAGTTTGTAAACATCATTATTCTGCTTGTCGGTGCAGAAGCCTGTAAGATAGTCCGCAAAGGCAGGATCGTCTATGTCTCCTGTGTTGACTGCAAGACTGAATAACCGGAGGATATCCCCGTAATCCGATTTAAGTTCCGGCAATCGGGCAGGAATGTCTTCGGGATTGATGCTGAACAGGCCTCGCTCCAGACGTTTTACTTCAATTTCAGCCTTCACTGACGAAACATTGACCCTGTACGGATCTCTTTTGCATGAAAAATTAGCTGTCGCTGCAAGCAGAACAACTACAATCAGTTTATACTTAACTTCCATGAGATTCAGTTGATGCGGCTAAAATAGGCACTTTTGACCAAAAAACAACATTCATAACGTGTCTGTTTGTTCCGTTATTATTTGCTAATTTTGAGGCCGAAACAGGTTACAAGCAAATTGACAAACGCTTAAGTTACAAAAGCCATGTTACCCTTCAACAGATCTGCAATAACGATGAAAGCCATCATGGTTGTCGCCTTCGCAGCATCCATTTCAACGGCTTCCTTCGCCCAGGATTACAGGTACGGCCTGTATCTTTCGCCCATGATATCCTGGTTCGGCACCGATGTCGAAAACGTAAGCAACAAGGGAGCCAGAGCAGGGTTCGGAGCAAGTATAACAGCAGAAAGACATCTTACCGACAACTGGTATTTCACTTCAGGTGTTGGCTTTTCGGCTGTAAGCGGAAGACTGGTTAACTCCTCCCCTTCTTTCTTCAGGTTTCCCGATCATACTTCCACCATACCCGGAGGTGAACCGGTTGTCTACCGGCTTCAGTACCTTTCAATTCCTGTGGGAGCAAAAATAAAGACCACCGAAACCGGTTATCTTGTCTATTTCGCCGAATTCGGCCTCGATCCCAAAGTGGCAATAAGCAGAAGGGTCGATATCCCATCAATAAACGTGGAAGGTAAAAGAGCTTCCGGTGAAATAAAAAGCCTCAATGCCGGATTTCATCTTATGGGAGGAGCCGAGTATTCGATCGACGGGAATGCATCACTCGTTCTTGGGATAGGATTCGAAAGCAATGTTTTCGACACTACCAGGGACTATGAAACCAACGAATCGGACCGGTCGACACAAAAAATGATCAGGTTCATCTTTGGTATCAACTTCTGAAAATTTCAATATGAATATTACTATAGCGCAGCTTAACTACCACATTGGTAATTTTGAATATAACAAAAACATTATCTGCAGTGCAATCGAAAAGGCCAGATCCGCCGGTTCAGACCTTGTCATCTTTTCTGAATTGTGCATACCAGGATACCCGCCGCTCGACCTTCTCGACAGGATCGATTTTGTTGAAAAATGCAATGCCACGGTCAACGAAATTGCAGCTTTCTGCAAGGGAATAACGGCCATTGTGGGTTCACCTACCTTCAACACCGATCCGGAAGGGAAAAAGCTTTACAATTCAGCCCTCGTGCTGTCGGAAGGCAAAGTACTTTTCAAGACCAACAAAGCCCTCCTTCCAACCTACGATATCTTTGATGAGTACAGGTACTTCGAACCCGAAAATAACTTCTCGATATTTTCAATAAAGGGAATAAAGATCGCCCTTACCATCTGCGAGGACCTCTGGGATGAGCAGCCATTCGACAACAAATTCGAGAAATCGCGATTGTACACTGTACATCCCATGGATGAGCTGGCAAGGTACAGTCCTGACCTGATAATCAACATGTCAGCCTCTCCCTTTTCATACACCAAGATCGAAGCAAAAAAGAAGATATTCACATCGAAGGCAGCCAAGCACGGTATCCCGGTGGTAACGGCCAATCAGGCGGGAGCCAACACCGAACTTATTTTTGACGGCGCCTCGCTGATAATAAACGGCGAAGGAAAGATCTATCGTCAGCTCGGTTATTTTGAGGAAACAGTTTTCAGCTTTTCCCTCGACGACGTGATTGCGTGGAAGAATCCTTACCCTGAGACAAGGCACGATCCGGTTTCGCTTATCCATAAAGCGCTTGTCACTGGAATAAGGGACTACTTCAGGAAGACCGGATTTAAAAAATGCGTTGCAGGACTGTCCGGAGGAATAGATTCCGCCGTTGTCACCTGTCTTGCCTGCGAAGCGCTGGGGCCGGAAAACCTAAAAGTACTGCTGATGCCGTCAAGATACTCATCAGACCATTCAGTTACCGATTCGATTGAACTGGCGGACAACCTGGGGATAGGTTACGAGACCATCAGCATCGAAAAACCCTTCACCGCTTTCCTTGAAACACTGGGGCCATACTTCAGAAACCTTAAGCCTGATGTTACCGAGGAGAATATTCAGGCGAGGATCAGGGCAATCCTGCTTATGGCATTTGCAAACAAATTCGGATCGATACTCCTTAACACTTCAAATAAAAGTGAAGCAGCTGTTGGCTACGGTACACTTTACGGCGACATGGCCGGAGGGATTGCAGTCATCGGTGACGTATATAAAACAGATGTCTACAGGCTTGCCAGGGAAATAAACCGCGAAAGAGAAATAATCCCGGAGAAAATAATTACCAAGCCCCCGTCGGCTGAACTCAGGCCCGATCAGCTCGACACCGACTCGCTGCCTGAGTATGGGATCCTCGATTCAATTCTTTATCAATATATTGAACAACAGAAGCCGGCGAAGGAGATTGTTCTGGAAGGTTATGAGAAATCAGTTGTCGAAAGGGTGCTCAGACTGATAAACTACAACGAATACAAAAGATACCAGGCGCCTCCCGTACTTCGCATCTCCTCAAAATCGTTCGGCGACGGACGAAAAATGCCTATTGTTGCCAAATACTGAAAAGCCTGAAAAAATGATCCGGCCATTACCCGGCAGGATTGTGATGAAACCCACAAGTATCTGTAAGTGAATCTGTTAAAAAATGTTAATTTAGATCTGCTTGAATTCTTTTATTATCTTTGAAAGCAATTTCAACATTCCCTTACTATGCAATACAGGAATCCTTATATTGAGATCTGCATCGAAGGACAGTCTTCGGTTTTCAGGGGAATAAGCAGCACAGACAAGGAAATTCTCGATCAGCATCATGTTTTAGCCGACTTTAAAAAAGGCGGTACCATTATAAAAGGTGAAACAAAGCCCAGGGGGGTAATGTGCCTTGCGTCAGGGAAAGCTAAGGTATCGAAGACAGGAGCCGGTAACAGGGAACAAATCATAAGGCTGCAAAAGCCTGTAAATTTCCTCTGCTACGGATCGCTTTTTTCCGACACCCATTTCCCCTTCACAGTGACTGCTCTCGAAAACTCTACTGTAGTGATCTTTGAAAGGGTCGCATTGTCAAAGATGATAAAGCAGAATTCAGATCTGGCTTTCAGATTCATGAAAATGATCTCTGAGGATCTTGATTCAGCCAACAACAGGCTGATATCACTTACCCAGAAGCATGTAAGAGGTAGAATTGCCGAATCGATCCTTCTTATGAGAGATGTTTACGGTACTGAGGCTGACGGCATGACCATCAAGGTCCTGCTATCGAGGGACGATATTGCCCATCTCTCAAACATGACCACCTCCAATGCCATCAGGACTCTTGCTGTTTTTGTTTCAGAAGGACTTATTCACGTCGAAGGGAGAAAAATAAAAATTACAAATCCTGCGAGACTCGAGGCGATCAGCGAATCGGGACAGTAACAAGCTTTACTCCCTGTAGAATACTCTCTTTACCCTTGCCGGGATCGATGTAAGCATTTCATAGGGTATGGTTCCGCACTGAGCGGCAATTTCACTTATCGGAATATTCGGTCCGAATAATTCCGCATCATCTCCCTCTGAAGCGCCGGTGCCGGTCACATCAGCCATGCACATGTCCATGCAGATGTTTCCCACTATCGGCACTCTTCTGCCCTTTATGAAGAGTGAGCCTCTTCCATTTCCCAGCACTCTTCTCAATCCGTCGGCATATCCGACAGGAAGTATGGCTATCATCCGGTCCATGCCGGATGTGTCGCTGCACCCATAGCCAACCGGCTCCCCCGCAGGCACCATCTTTACCTGAAGTATCCTTGTCTTGAAGCGGCTGACCGGACGAAGGTTTATCCCCTCCCATGAACCGGCGCCGTAGATCCCGATTCCGGGCCTTACCATGTCGAACTGGTACTGAGGAAACCTTATTATCCCGGCGGTATTAAGGATGTGCTTCAGGAAGGGATAACCGGTGGCTTCCCGGATAATGGCAGCTGCCGAGTTGAACCGTTCTATCTGGCTGAGGGTAAATTGATCATGGGCAGGATCTTCACTCGCAGCGAGATGCGAGAAAACCGACATCACCTTGAGGCTGGTCAGTCCCTTTATCCTTGCAGCCAGTTCTCTTATCTCATCAGGCATAAATCCCAGACGATGCATTCCTGTATCAATTTTCAGATGAACAGGGTAATCGAGCAGTCCGTTGCGGGCCGCAGTGTCGGCAAATCTGGAGAGGGAGGAGAAATTGTAAATCTCGGGTTCCAGGTTATTTTCAATCATGATCTCCGCCGATGAGACTTCGGGATTCATAACAATCACGGGAAGCCTCACCCCCGATCTGCGGAGTTCCACACCCTCATCGGCATAGGCCACACCCAGGCAGCTCACCCTGTGAAACTCGAGCAGTGAAGCTATCTCGGATCCCCCCGAACCATAGCCGAAAGCTTTGACCATAGCCATTATCCGGGTCCCGGGATTGAGAATCCTCCTGAATTCGTTTATGTTTGCTGAGATGGCATCGAGGTTTATTTCGAGAACGGTTATATGGAGCTGCTGTTCGAGGAGCCTGGCAATCTTCTCGAATTCAAACTTTCGCGCACCTTTCAAAAGAATGACTTCACTTCTGAATTCTTTCGGATTAAAGTTTTCGATAAAATTCGCAGTCGAATAATAAAACCTTGCTTCCTCGTCAAAGGACGAAGAGTTTCTCATAAGTGCATCCCCTATCCCGATGAACTTGTCAATCCCGGTCTTTCCAACCAGCTGAGCCACCTCGGCATACAGTTCCTTTTCTTCACGGCCGCTCTGGACAAAATCAGAAAGGATAAGAGTTGTCCTTGTGTTGTTCTGCGAACGTAAAAAGTCAAGAGCCATCTTAAGCGATCCGGGATCAGAGTTATAGTAGTCTTCAATAAGGTGACAGTTATTGATGCCACTCTTCATTTCCATCCTCATTGCAACCGACATCAGACCGGCCATACCTGTCCTGATATCTGCCGGCTCCATCCCCGTTACCAGACATACACAAGCAGCGGTTATTGAATTCTCTACCGAGGCCCGGTCGGAGAAAGGGATCACATATTCTCCCGTCCTGCCATCGTATGTAATCTCCAGTCCGGTATAACCTACTCTTTTCTTTTTCTGCCTGACCAGCACCCTGGCTTCATGGTCCACAAGCGACCAGTCGACCAGATTCTTTGAAGCAAGATTACTGTCGGACAAGATCATCCGGCGTACTATGGAATGATCGCGGCAAAATACTATGGTTGAAGAGCCGGAAAAAAGTTTGAGCTTTTCAGCTGCTTTTGCCTCATTACCTTCAAAATTTTCACTGTGAGCATCCCCTATGTTGGTAATTACCCCGATATCAGGTCTGATCACTTTCTGAAGCTTCTCCATCTCGCCCGGAAAAGAGATACCTGCCTCAAAAATCCCGTAACTGAATTTTTCATTGAGCTTCCAGACAGATAATGGAACTCCTATCTGGGAATTATAACTCCTCGGACTTCTTATGACCGGTGATATTCTGCCGAGCAGATCGCCAAGCCACTCCTTTACTATTGTTTTGCCGGCGCTTCCCGTAACGGCTATCACTGTAGAACCGAAAACCGATCGTTTTGATGCTGCAAGAAGCTGCAGGGCATCGACCGTGTTTTCACAAACAATAAAAGCCGCATCAGGGTAGTAATCTGTGTTCTCAGGAAGCCGTTCAACAAGAAACACCCTCACTCCCCTGCCATAAAGCTCATCAATAAAATTGTGCCCGTCATGATTGGCACCCCTGACCGCTATGAAAGCCGTTCTCTCAGTGTAACTGACCTGCCTGCTGTCGATTAGCAGGTCGGCGACGGCCAGATCGCCTGATCCGGCAAGCCTTCCCCCCGTGATCCGTGCTATATCGGATGATGTATAATCCATACTAACTTCTTCCTGTTGCTTTGTTGTAACACTCCCTGCACAAAGGCTCATATTTGTCTTTTTCACCCAGGACAACTACCTGTGATTCTTCCGATTTACGATGTGAAAACTGGGCAAGACTTCCGCAGCGCATACAGATCGCGTGAACCTTGGTTATATATTCGGCTATCGACAGAAGAGCAGGCATCGGACCGAAAGGAAAACCCTGAAAGTCCATGTCGAGTCCGGCAACCACCACCCTCACACCCCTGTCAGCCAGCTTATTGCAAACATCCACCACAGCATTGTCAAAAAACTGCGCTTCATCTATACCTACTACGTCAACATCGTCGGCAAGCAGAAGTATTGAAGCTGCATTGTCGACCGGCGTCGAGACTATCGACTTCTCATCATGTGAAACAACCATCGATCCGGAATAACGCCTGTCGACGGAAGGTTTGAAGATCTCGACCTTCAGACCTGCAAAACGGGCACGACGAAGCCTCCGGATAAGTTCTTCCGTTTTGCCGGAAAACATCGACCCGGTAATCACTTCAATCGTTCCGCGCCGCCCTGCAGCCCTGCCCGAATTCTCAAGAAAATCCATATAATGACAATACTATGCCGATTAACTTATTTGTAACCCAATCAGTCGGCGACTTGAGTAATAATATTTATTTTTGCAAAATAAGGAAATTGCTTCGTTAATATTATACCGGAAGTCATGGATTTAAATGCAACAATAGATATTATTATCAGGGACCTCAATGAAGCCAGGGAGATAATTGATGACCTCAAAAGATATCCCGGCGTCCCCGAGCTTCAGGTAGAGCTCGCCAAATCGAAGTGCAAAAGCGCTTCCGAAGTGATTGCAATGATAAAGAGACTAAGCCTTGCCCCGGTTGAAAGGCATTCAGAAATCGTTGCTGAAAAGGTTGAACAACATATTGAACCCCTTGCCGTGAAGGCTGAGCCGCCTGTACAATCTCAGGTGCCAAAGGTTGAAGTTAAGACCGAAAAAGAAACTTTCACGGAACCGGTCAAACCTGATGCGGAAATAATACCGGCTGGTAAAAAACCTTCAGGAGTCTCAATTTTAGCCGACCAGTTCGCAGGAAGGACTGAAAGCTTCAACGAACAGCTGGGTACCAGAAAACATGGGGATGATGTTCTGGAAATTCTCAGGACAAAGCCACTGTCAAGTCTCAACGATGCTATAGGGATAAATGACAAATTCCTGTTCATCAGGGAGATATTCGACGGCAGCACCGAATCGTACAATGAGGCTATACAGAAACTTGAAAAGGTGGGAAATATCTCTGACGCCATGGCTGTCATAATGGGTTACGCCGGCGATAATTCAGGCAGTGAAGCTGTCACCCAGCTTGTTGACCTGATCAAACGCAAGTTCATCTCACATGAGTAAACTCTTCGTCGTACCCACGCCTATCGGAAACCTGAAGGACATAACTTACAGGGCTGTTGAGGTCCTCGTGAGCGCCGGCCTTATCCTTGCCGAAGATACCCGCCAGGCAGGCAAACTTCTGAGTCATTATAAAATAAACACGCCGGTGCTGTCTCATCACATGTTCAACGAGCACCGGACTGTCGAGGCTATATGTGCCAGGATACTTTCCGGAACAACCATTGCCCTGATATCCGATGCCGGAACTCCCGGGATTTCAGATCCCGGATTTCTTCTTGTCAGGACCTGCATTGAAAAAGGTATTGAAGTCGAAACACTACCGGGCGCATCGGCTCTTCTGCCAGCACTTGTAAACTCGGGACTGCCGTGCGAACGATTCTGTTTCGAGGGCTTTCTTCCTCCGAAAAAAGGAAGAAACAAAAGAATAAACTCCCTGGCTGATGAGACCAGAACAATGATATTCTATGAGTCGCCATTCCGCCTCGTAAGAACGCTGGAGGACCTGGCCGCCTGTTTCGGGGCCGGCCGTGAAGCATCTGTTTCGAGGGAACTTACCAAGATATACGAGGTAAATATCCGCGGCACACTCGAAACACTTGCCGGACACTTCAGGGATCATGCACCGAAGGGAGAAATAGTATTAATTGTAGCAGGCAAAAAATGACAGGAACACCAGTGAGGAAACATCGTG
>JAKLIJ010000045.1 GCA_022709665.1 Bacteroidota bacterium | reverse complement strand
CGCTGCAGGGATTGGTTCATATGGTTAACGGGGTATGCGGAGGAAAGTACGGATTCGTGTCATCCCACGCAGCCAACTCCTTTAATGTCGCATTCCTGAGCCTGATGTTCATAAGAAAAAGATGGTACACCATCTTTATTATCCTGTGGGCCTCGGCTGTCAGTTATAGCAGGATCTACCTGGGGGTCCACTACCCCGGCGACGTTCTGGGAGGAGCAATTCTTGGGGCTGTTATTGGATGGAGCGTTTATAAACTGTTCATTTTGTACCAAAGGAAGACCTTGTCGCAGGCTTAACAACTCGCAATGCAGTGTATTATCCTGCCTTCGGGCGATCCCTTTTTCAACCTTGCAACCGATGAGTTCCTCCTCAGAAATTCATCGGGAGAATATCTTATCCTCTCGATAAATGAGAGATCGGTCATAATAGGAAAACACCAGCTTCCTCACAGGGAAACCGACACAAGGTTTGTTACCGGACATGAAATTCCCGTTATAAGAAGGATCTCGGGCGGCGGAACAGTTTTTCATGATCCGGGAAACCTGAACTTCAGCTTTATCCTTAACAGCACGGAAGGAAAGCAGGTGGACTTCAGAAAATATACGGCGCCAGTGATTTCATTTCTTGCTTCGCTGGGAATAGATGCCCGCCTTGAAGGGAAAAACGACCTTAAAGTGGGAGGACTTAAGATATCGGGCAATGCGGAGCATGTATTCAGGAACAGGGTTCTTCACCACGGTACGCTTCTTTTCAACGCCGACCTCCATTTTCTCGGAAAATGCATAAGGAAAGACACATCAGTCTACGAGACCAGGGCTGTGAACTCCAACCCCTCACCGGTGACCAACCTTTGCGGAATGCTGGGAAGCGTCAGGGATACGAGGCATTTCAGGGATCTGATGCTGGATTGGTTCCTCCGGAACTACCCCGGCACTATGGTTTCAACCCTGTCGGACACCGAGGTCAGGCTTATTGGTGAACTGGCGGAAAACCGATACAGGAACTGGGAATGGAATTTTGCTTACGGGCCTCCTTATATTTTCAGAAACCAGTTCCGGTACGGAGATACGGAAGCCGGGTGCGAGATTTCAGTGAAGAATGGAATCATATCTGATTGCCGGATAAGCGGTCATCCCGATCTTGAACAGGCCGGCTTGAGACTAAGGGGATGCAGGCACATGATAAGCGATGTCAGGGAAATTCTGGGAAAAGAGGGTATCTTTAACCGCGGATTCGATGTTTTTAATCTCTTTTGATAAAGGTAAATTGCTATGGATGTTCTGAAATCGGTCTTTATCTGGTTGACGGGAGTGATCATGATAGTTATTTTTTTCCCTCTTACCTTCCTGGTATGGACCGCCACACTGCCCTTCGATAAAAACAGAAAGGTAATACACCGCCTTCTCAACCTGCAGAGCAGGATAATGGTAGGACTGATGCCAATCTGGAACCTGACTGTCGAAGGAAGGGAGAAAGCTGAGGGAAAAGGTCCTTTTGTAATAATATCAAACCACCAGTCAATCCTCGATATTCTGTTTATCAACTGCCTGTGCTATGACCTTAAATGGGTGTCGAAGATCGAGAATATGAAGGTACCGTTCCTGGGCTGGTATCTGAGAATGGCCGATTACATTATTATTAACAGGGGAGATTCTGAAAGTAAGGAACTTATGATGAAAAAATCCATGAGGTCGCTCAGACTGGGCACTTCCGTTATGATGTTTCCCGAAGGAACCAGATCGGTAAACGGAGATATTGGCTTTTTCAAAAGAGGTGCATTTCAGATGGCGATCGACGCCCGGCTGCCCATCCTGCCAGTGGTGATCGACGGTTCCGGAGGAGTACTCCCGAAACACGGCCTTATTTTCACCACCGGACACAGGGTTAAACTGAAAGTCTTCGACCCGGTAACACCCGATTCATTCAACACCACAGATCCTGATACTCTTGCCGTGAATTTCAACAGCTTTATGACCCGGGAACTCAGCCAGATCCGAAAAAGATCCTGAGATGACATACGACCTTCCATACCGCCGCGTGCTCCACAGAATGGGTTACTATAACTACCAGCGGGGACTCATATATCATCATCTTGATGAGGAAGGTAGCTGGAACAGTCACCTGGCAAATTGCAGGGCATTCATACTCAACGCGGTAAAGGCGCATCAGCCGTCCAGGGTGACGGTCCTTGGAAGCGGCTGGCTACTCGACTTTCCTCTCAGAGAAATCGTTGACACAGGAGCAGAAGTATTCCTGGTAGATATAGTTCATCCGCCCGAGGTGAGGGAACAGATCAGAGAACTGCCGGGAGTGACCCTGGTTGAGGATGATGTCTCGGGAGGGCTTATTCGGGAGATATGGGAAAAGGGGCGAAGGAAATTCCTGTTCAACAGGCTAAAAACACCTGACGAAATAGATGTCAGAGAGTTCAGGCCTCAGACCGATCCGGGCATGCTTGTTTCACTTAATATCCTTACACAGCTCGAGAACCTTCCTCTGGAATTTCTGAAAAAAAGATCAGGAGGTGACGAGGAATCATGGCTCAGATTCAGGATCCGGATACAGGAAAAGCATATAGGATTCATGAAAAAGCACAAATCGGTACTGATAACCGACGTATCCGAAATAATAACTGAAAGTTCAGGCAGGGTAAGCGAGCTTCCTTCCGTTCTCGCAGATCTGCCAGAAGCCGTACAGTCTGAAGAGTGGACATGGCATTTCGAAAAGAAAAGCCGGGATTTCTTCAGAAAGAAATCTGATTTCAGGGTGAGGGCAATGATGTTTTAAAATGGACAGGAACCAGATAAGGGCTACGTATGTACGGCTGAAGCAGGAGCAGATACAACTGCTTTCTGAGTTAAGGAAAAAGCATCTCCTTATATCATTGCTCAGACTGCTGGTGTTTTTCGCCGGTACGATCCTTTCTGCCCTGGCTTTCACCCGTTCGGCAATAGCCGGAACCGCCGTAATGCTTTCATCAATAACACTATTCCTGTTCCTCCTTAAGATATTTGAGGATTTCACTTCCCGGATTGCCATGGCCGAAAACCTGGTACAGATAAATAACAGCGAAATCAACGCCCTCGACTGCGATTATTCTGCTTTCGACGGAGGTAAGGATCTGTCTGACCCGCGGCACGATTTCTCGGTCGATACGGACCTGTTCGGTGAATATTCTCTGTTCAGCTATCTTAACCGGACTGTAACGGGTTCAGGAAGACGGATACTTGCAGGCTGGCTTCTTGATCCTTATGAACTCAGGAACGATATACTCCCGATGCAGCAAGCCGTGAGGGAACTCGCGGTTAAGTGGGAATGGCGGCAGAAATTCATGGCATGCGGACTGGGAAAGCCCCTTGACGATGATGAGATAAAAAGTCTTGAGGAATGGCTTGCCGGAGACAGCGATTCAATCACCTCACCCTATAAAAGAATTGCTTACTATATCCTTCCGGCAGCAGCGCTTGTAACTTTTGGATTGCTTATTATGGGGATGATCCCCTTCTCGGGCTTCATGCTGGTCTTCCTTTTAAATCTCATGCTGGTCGGCCTGTCGCTCAGAAGGATAAACAGAATACATGAAATGGTCTCGAAAAAGCACCAGTTCCTTACTTCCTTCGGGCAACTTGTGTCAGCATTTGAAAAGGAACAGTTCACTTCCGGCATACTGTCGTCAGTAAAAGAAAAGTTGTGTTCTGCCGAAGGTTCCGTGGCAGGAAGGATAAGGGATCTGAACAGGATCATCAGTAAGTTTGACAACAGGCTTAACATCATTGCAGGATTCCTGCTGAACGGATTCCTTCTCTGGGATTTTCATTGTATTATGCAGCTTGAAAAATGGCGGAGGTCGGCAGAGCACAGGCTTCCTTTATGGCTAAACCTTCTCGGCAGGGTTGACGCCCTCAACAGCCTGGCCAATCATGCCTATAATAACCCCGGCTACTGCTACCCTTCAGTGTCATACGGAGAACCTGTCTTTGAAGCAGCCGCCATGGGCCATCCCCTGATTCCCGGGCAAATGCGGATATGTAACGATTTTTCAATCAGAGGTAAGGGAATTATATGCATTATAACCGGGGCAAATATGGCCGGCAAGAGCACCTTTCTGAGGACCGTTGCAGTGAATATGATACTTGGGATGACAGGGGCGCCGGTATGCGCCGGAAGCATGAGGCTTGCTCCCGTGAGGCTCTTTACAAGCATGCGGACCGTCGACTCGCTCAGCCATAACGAGTCCTATTTCTATGCCGAACTTAAGAGACTTAAGATACTGAAAGAGAGGCTTGAAAAAGGCGAAAACATATTTTTTGTCCTGGATGAGATCCTCAAGGGGACCAATTCTACCGACAAGAGCCTGGGCTCAAAGCAATTCCTGGGAAAACTGGTTGAACTCGGCGGAACAGGGCTTATTGCAACTCATGATATCTCACTGGGAGAAATGGAGTTTGAGCACCCGGGCAAGGTAATGAACAAATGCTTTGAGATCGGTATAGATGGTGAAAACATAAACTTCGACTATCTTCTCCGCGACGGCATCACCCGCAAGATGAACGCAGCCTTCCTTATGAGACAGATGGGGATAGTCTGATTGTCCACCATTTATTAACATCGTATGGAACCAGGCAGAACGATATGATGTTCAGCATAAGAATCAATTAATCAGATAAATATTTCAGACCGGCACCTGAGGCGTTTCCGGACGTTTCAAAAACGTGGCCTATTGTTGAAAATTAGGGGGAACGGCCAATCTCTAAATGACTATATTTGCGCAAAAATTCCGGAAAATGACAGTTGTCGGATATTCAGAGGAACATATAAAAACCCTTGAGTGGCGTGAGCATATCAGACTCAGACCCGGTATGTACATCGGGAAACTGGGCGACGGCTCATCCCAGGATGACGGAATTTATGTTCTGCTGAAGGAGGTTATGGATAATTCCATCGACGAATTCATGATGGACTTCGGTAAGAAGATCGATGTATCCATCGAGGGAAATGAGGTAAGGATCCGCGATTATGGCCGTGGAATTCCTCTGGGAAAGGTTACTGAAGTTGTTTCCAGAATGAATACAGGCGCCAAATACGATTCCAAGGCCTTCAAGAAATCCGTTGGACTAAATGGTGTTGGTGTTAAGGCAGTTAATGCCTTGTCGAGCAAATTCATGATCAGATCATTCCGCGACGGCCAGGTTAAGGTGAGTGAATTCGCCCATGGACTGCTCGTCAGGGACCTGCCGCTCGAACCGACAACCGAGGAGAATGGCGTTGAGGTTGTTTTCCAGCCGGATGAGGCAATGTTCGGGAAATACTACTTTATCTCGGAATACGTAGATTCCATGCTAAAAAATTACGTATACCTGAACGCCGGACTTGTCATAAACTTCAACGGTACCAGATTCCTTTCCAAAAACGGTCTGGTCGACCTGCTGAACGAAAACATGAACAAAGAGGGACTCTACCCGATTGTCCACCTTAAAGGAGAAGATATAGAGATTGCTTTTACACACGGTTCACAGTACGGAGAGGATTACTACAGCTTCGTAAACGGACAGAACACAACACAGGGCGGAACCCACCTTGCAGCCTTCAAGGAGGCTTTCGTGAAAACAATACATAATTTCTACAAGAAAGACTTCGATCCTGCCGATATTAAGGCATCAGTAATTGCTGCGGTCAGCATCAAGGTGGAAGAACCTATTTTCGAATCACAGACCAAAACCAAGCTGGGATCCAGGGATATGGGCCCCGAAGGTCCTTCAGTAAGGAATTTCATAGCCGAGTTCATAAAGAAACAACTCGACGATTATCTCCACAAGAACCCTGAAACAGCCAGAATCCTCCTTCAGAAGATCCAGGATTCGGAGAAGGAAAGAAAAGCGATCTCCTCAATACAGAAGCTTGCCAGGGAAAGGGCAAAGAAGGTCAGCCTCCACAACCGCAAGCTTCGCGACTGCAGAATTCACTTCAATACCAGCGACTCCCGCAAACTCGATTCAACCATTTTCATTACGGAGGGAGACTCAGCCAGCGGTTCCATTACCAAGTCGCGCAACGTCGAGACTCAGGCTGTCTTCAGCCTGAGGGGAAAACCCCTTAATACCTACGGACTCACAAAAAAAATAGTCTACGAGAACGAGGAGTTCAACCTCCTTCAGGCTGCTCTTAATATTGAGGACGGTCTTGAGGACCTTCGCTATAACAATGTGGTTATCGCAACCGACGCCGACGTTGACGGAATGCATATCAGGCTTCTCCTGCTCACCTTCTTCCTGCAGTTTTTCCCCGACCTTGTAAGAAAGGGACATGTTTATATTCTCCAGACACCGCTCTTCAGGGTGAGGAACAAAAAGGAGACGAGATACTGCTATTCTCAGGATGAAAAGGCAAAAGCCATAAAAGCGCTGGGACCTTCACCCGAGATAACAAGGTTCAAGGGCCTCGGAGAGATATCTCCCGATGAGTTTAAAAACTTCATTGGAAAAGACATGAGACTCGAGCCGGTGAGAATGAAAAAGAACGACACGGTCAACGGTTATCTCGAATTCTACATGGGAAAAAATACACCCGACCGGCAGGAATTCATAATTGAAAACCTGAGGTTAGAGGAGGATCTTGTCGAGCAGGAAGTGTAAGGTACTAAAATGTTAAGCAGAGGATGGAAGATCAGGATCTTGAACTGAACAGGCCTGAAGATAAAGATGATCAGGCTCAGGGCCCGGCTGCCATGCATTCGGTGACAGCTTTGTCGGGAATGTATCAGGACTGGTTCCTCGATTATGCTTCATATGTAATTCTCGAACGTGCCGTACCTCATCTTTACGACGGCCTGAAACCCGTACAGAGACGCATCCTTCATTCAATGAAGAGAATGGACGACGGCCGCTTTAACAAGGTGGCCAACATCATAGGCCATACCATGCAATTTCACCCGCATGGTGATGCTTCTATCGGCGATGCACTTGTTCAGCTCGGACAAAAGGACCTTCTTGTTGATACCCAGGGAAACTGGGGTAACATACTTACCGGCGACGGAGCTGCTGCACCACGTTACATCGAAGCAAGACTTTCGAAGTTTGCACTCGACGTGGTCTTCAACCCGAAAACAACAGAGTGGAAACTATCCTACGACGGAAGAAACAAGGAACCGGTAACACTGCCTGTCAAATTCCCCCTTCTGCTGGCAATGGGAGTGGAGGGAATCGCAGTTGGGCTCGCATCAAAAATTCTTCCTCATAACTTCAATGAGATTATCGACGCATCAATCGATCACCTCCAGGGAAAGGAATTCTTTCTGTATCCCGATTTCCCTACGGGAGGACAGATAGATGTTACAAAATACAACGACGGACAGAGGGGAGGAGTAGTCAAGATAAGAGCTAAAATTGAAAAAATCGACAAGAAAGCCCTGGTCATCACTGAAATCCCCTTCGGTAAAACTACTTCGAGCCTTATTGATTCTATTATAAAAGCTAACGAGAAGGGTAAGATAAAGATCAGGAAGATTGATGACAACACTTCTTCAAATGTGGAGATTGTAGTTTATCTGATGCCCGGTGTTTCTCCCGATAAAACAATAGATGCCCTCTATGCACTGACCGATTGCGAATACTCTATTTCACCCAACACCTGTGTTATTACCGGCAGCAAACCATCTTTCATGGGTGTCAGCGATATTCTCAGGTTTTCGACCGAAAATACAGTAAAACTTCTCAAAACCGAACTCGAGATAAGGCTTCACGAACTGATGGAAGAATGGCACTTGTCATCGCTCGAAAAGATATTTATCGAGGAAAGGATCTACAGGGATATCGAGGAGTGCGAAACCTGGGAGGCTGTGATAAAAGCAATCGACGACGGTCTGAAACCATTCAGAAAGAAATTGATGAGGGATGTCACAAGGGATGATATCATAATGCTCACCGAGATAAAGATCAAACGGATATCAAAATACGATGCCAAAAAGGCCGATGAACACATCAGGTCGCTCGATACGGAAATGGAAGAGGTCAGGAACCATCTGAAGAACCTGATTCCTTTCGCTATCAACTATTTCAGACAGATAAAGAAGAAATACGGAAAAGGAAAAGAAAGAAAAACCGAGATCAGAAGCTTCGATACCATCCAGGCAACAAAGGTGGTGGCAAACAATGCACGGCTTTACATAAACTACAAGGAAGGTTTTATAGGCACCGGACTCAAAAAGGATGAATTCATATGTGAGTGTTCCGATATCGATGATGTGATCGCGATAAGGAAGGACGGCAGCTATCTTATCACAAAGGTGGCCGAAAAGGTTTTTGTGGGTTGTGACCTTATCTACGCCCAGGTTTTCCGGAAAAACGATGAGAGAACTATTTATAACATAGTGTATCAGGACGGAAAAGATGGACCATACCTCGTTAAAAGATGTGCAATCTCAGGACTGACGAGGGATAAGGAGTACAACCTTACCAGGGGAGTTCCCGGTTCGAAGATCATTTACCTCAGCGCCAATCCCAACGGCGAGGCTGAAGTGATAAAGGTTCATCATAAGCCAAAGGCAAGGATAAAAAAGCTGATCCTTGAGTTTGATTTCGGGCAGCTTGCAATCAAGGGCAAGACATCGATGGGAAATATTCTCACCCGGAACCCTGTTCATAAAATTTCGCTGAAGGAAAAGGGCCTTTCGACTCTCGGAGGCAGAAAAATATGGTTCGACGATGCAGTATTCAGGCTTAATGTCGACGGAAGAGGTATCTTCCTCGGGGAATTCAGCGCCGACGACAAGATTCTTGTTATAACCAAGAACGGATTATTCAGAATCACAGGTTTCGACCTTACAAACCATTTCGAGGAAAATATTCTTGTTATCGAGAAATACCGCCCCGGAACAGTGTACTCGGCTGTCTACTGGGACGCGGAACAAAAATTCTATTATGTTAAAAGATTCACAATAGAGGAATCTGAAAAGCCGCTTAGCTTCATCAATGAAGATCCGGAGTCGAAGCTTGTAAGCCTTACTGAAGTTGAGTATCCTCGTTTTGAGATTCAGTTCGGGGGCAAGCACAAGGAACGAAGCAACGAGATCATTGAAGTGGCCGAGTTCATTGGAGTAAAGAGTTACAAGGCCAGAGGCAAGCGCCTTACCAGCTTTATGGTCGAAAATATCCAGGAGCTTGAACCCATAGTGAAAAAGGAATCTCAGCCGGTTACCGGTAGTGTTCAGGAAGAGGAAGAAGAAGAGGAGGAAACACAACATACCGAAAAACCGTCTGACCCGGCACAGATGAAGTTGGAACTCTGATGCATAATGCCGACAAGATATTCCTGATCGGATTCATGGGAAGCGGTAAAACCACCGCCGGCAGAAGACTTGCTTCCTCCCTTGAATGGGATTTCGTCGACCTCGATGAACTCATTGAAAAGGATAAAGGAATGCCTGTCGCTGAATTATTTGAATCCTTTGGCGAAGACTGGTTCCGGATCGTGGAATCAGAGACACTGAGAAGGACAGGAGAACTTAGTAATACGGTAATATCAACGGGAGGGGGCACTCCGTGCTTTTTTGAGAATATGAACTTCATGATCCGGAACGGTATTACCGTTTATCTCAGAATGACCCCCGAAAACCTTGCCCGCCGTCTCTCCCGGGAATCCTCCGGAAGACCTCTGCTGAAAGGTATTGCGAAAAAGGATCTTCCTCAATTTATCGCGGACAAACTGTCAGAACGCGAACATTGGTATTCCATGGCTGAAATTATTTCTGACACCGCAGCAGAAAATTTTTCTCATTTACTTTCGTTGATAAAGAACAGGTTGAGTAATTAATTATTCTGCCGGATTTCTTAATTTCGATTGTTGAATTAAATAAGTCAGGTTTATGGGAATCAGACATTTCATATTACCTCCTGCAAAAATGGAAGTCTTTCCCTCAACCATCGACTGGGTAAACCTTTCAAGCAGGTTTTCCGGGAAAATCCTCTTCAGAAAGAAACTTTTTTATCTTGAAACCGGCGACTTCAGCGTAACTGAGACTGTCAGAAACCCCTGGTTTTATAAGGAACTGTTTAATTATGCCATTGCTTTCGGAGACAGAAACCTGCTCCCTGCCATTAAAAAAATTGCTTCCTCGGAAACGACCGGAGAGGATATTCGCAGACTTGCTTCAGATACCGCAGCCAGAATACCGGTGAATGATGAAGCTGAGGAAATTCCAATGCCGGGGAACACAGGTCATAGCGGATTTGCCAGAGCTGAGATTGCCAGGAAAACTCTCGCAGGTTCACGATATCCTCAGACAACAGAAATACTGAAATTGCTGAAGGATAAATCTCCCGAGCTTAAAAGACTGGCGCTGTTCCTGATAGGGAAATTCAGGATGACCGACATGATCCAGGAAGCTTGCGAATGCCTGACTATAAACGGACTGGAGGACGATGCATACGCCGTAATGAAAAGCCTTGGACCTGCTGTCGCCAGGGATATAGACAGATGTTATCTGAAAACATCAGGGAATGTGAGTACCGGCAGGGTGCTTCTGCGACTGATGTCGGAATTACACCAGCCGGCCGACCTGTCATTCCTCATTGACAGATTGTCTTCCAGCTCAAGACCTGTCAGGGAAATGTCGCTTGACACCCTTTGTTCCTCCGGATACCACCCGACAACTTCTGAAAAGGAAAGACTTAAGCCTGTCATAACTGAGACATTCGGCACCCTGGCATGGATAATCACCCTGCTTTCAGCCGCTGAGGAGGATCGTAACGGACTCCTGGAAAACCAGCTCGGCAGAGAATATGACCGCTGGAAAACTTACCTGCTTCGCACACTTCATCTTGTTTATGACGGGAAGGTGGAAGAGGAGGCGGGTAATCCCATACCGGAATTATGCTCCCTGATCTTCGGTGATTCCGACGGGAAAGAAAACCGGAGAAAAACACTCAGGAAACTTCGGGAATGGTTTCCCCTTGAGATACCCTCTGTTGACTCCTTATCGGAGGATATTATCAACTGCGACTACAATCTCCTGGGTGTATGGACAAAAGCATGTGTTCTGAGAGGCATCTCCGGAATCGACGATCCAAACCTCGGAGAATCAGTGGCTGCACTCCTTTTCAGCCCGGAGCAGATACTCAGGGAGGAAGCGGCGCGCCTTCTGGTCCGCTCATCCGGGGAACTCTACCGCTCAACCTCATCGAGGATCCCCGACAAGTCCAGGACACACCTCGACAGGATGGTTTCCGATCAGATACTGGTCCATGAACTGTTATTCGAAAAAGTCAGGTTTCTTGCTTCTTGCTTCAGCGAAATAAAAGAGGATGACCTTTTGTTCCTGGCTGAAAAGATGGCTTTTGACAGAAATGACCAGCGTGGCATTTTTTCTCAACCCTCAAATACCATAATGTGGTCGTTTCCTGAAGATTACAGCGAACCTGATATATTTGTCAGCCATGAAGACATGACTGATCCCGGCAGGGTGGGGCGTGATATACGGACAGCCTGCTATTACTGCTACGTGCTTCCGCTGAACAGCGTAAGTGAGTTTGACTTTCATCATCCTGAAAGTTCCTTCGGAATTTTCCGTTATATTGATAAACACGATAGATAATCCTGCCCCTGTATGGCTTCCGGTAATAAATTTGACGAATCGTTCAGCCCCTTCCCCGGATTACGACCTTTTACTCCGGAGGAGAGTGACTTTTTCTTCGGCAGGGAGAGAGAAAGCGAGGAGATTTTCCTCAAACTGCTGAGAAGCAGATTCGTAGCAGTCACAGGAGCATCGGGAAGCGGAAAGTCTTCACTGGTCCTCAGCGGCCTTATACCAAGAATAAAAAGCCTGTCGGATGCCGGAGAGGCAAGGTGGAGAATATTTACCGTCAGGCCGGGAAGCGATCCGCTGGGAAATCTGGCTTCCGCACTGGCAGAATTCAGCCGGCTTGAGAATGATAAAAACGGAACCCGTGATGAAATTCTGAGATTGCTGCGTGAGGAACCTGACGCAATCGGTGATATATTGAGGAACGCTACCCCTCAGTCATCCGGAAAAACCCTGCTGTTTATCGACCAGTTCGAAGAGCTCTTCAGAGACGGCTCTTCCGGTTCAAATCCCGCAAATGAGAAGGAAACTGCCAGATTCATTAACCTGATTACAAATTCAGTCTCACATAATAACCCCGATGTTTATCTTGTGATCGCAATCAGGTCGGACCTGATCACCGAATGCTCCCGTTACAGGGGATTCACAAACCTGATAAACGGCAGCAGCTACATGGTCTCAAGGATGAACAGGGAGGCAATAAGGGAAGTGATCTCCGGACCCGTAAAGACCATAGGAGCCGAAATAGATCCCGACCTGGTTGAGCTTCTTGTGGATGAGATCACCGGCGGCCCCGATTATCAGCTCCCTATACTCCAGCACGCCCTTATGCGGACATGGCTCCGCTGGAAAGAACTCGATGAACCTGACAAACCCATAGATTTCTCAGATTATTTCGCTATCGGAACTTTGAGAGATGCAATTTCAAGACATGCTGATGAGATATTTGAAAAGCTCGATATAAGCGGGAAAAAAGTATGCGAACGCCTTTTCAAAAACATTACCGGCAGCGGACCCGATAACAGGGGAATACGGCTGCCGTCCTCAATAAAAGTGCTCAGATCGTCAGTTCAGTGCGGTTATGATGAACTGATAAAAGTGGTGGAAGAATTCCGGAATCCTGCAATTTCGGTTCTTACTCCATATTACCCGGTTCCCCTCGACGACAACTCGGTAATAGACCTTTCTCACGAGAGCATTATCCTGCTCTGGTCACGTCTGCGACAGTGGGTTACAGAGGAATCATCCTCGGTTAAGATGTACCTTCAACTGTCAGAATTATCCGCCCTGTATCAGCAGGGGAAGACAGGACTGCTTAAAAACCCTGAACTACAGATTGCCCTGAACTGGCGCGACCAGAACAAACCAGCACTTCCCTGGGCAATACGACACGACCCTGCCTACGAAAGGGCCATGGTCTACCTGAGAACCAGCGAAAAGGAGAACATTGAATCAGAGGAGAGAAAAGTAAGACACAACAAATGGAGAATTAAAAAGATAAAGATGATTTCCTCCATTTTAGGAAGCCTCGCCATACTGGCAGGATTGATCACGCTTATAGCAGTAGGTTCGAAACTCTCAGCCGATAAGCACCGGAAGATTATCGAAGAACAGAAAACGGAAGCAGAAGCCAGGGAAATCGTTGCAGAAGAATTTGCATCCTCAGCCCTTCTGCAGTCAATGTTGTCCGATTCTGCCGTATCAGTGTCCAGAAGGGAACAGGATGCTGAAAAAATGCTGAGACTGCGAGCAGAAAGTGAACTTATTTCCGGACGTATGCAGATGGAGTACCTTGTCAGGGAATCGGAAAACGCCATCCGGAAAGGTGAAGCGGCAAAAATGACAGCCGATTCTGCTCTGAAACTTAAGGATGAAACCAGCAGGCTAAGAATGATCTCCCTGGCGAAATCCATGTCACTCAGATCATTGCAGGTCCCGTCGCAGGATGAGCTTCAGCCATTGCTGGCTTACCACGCTTATCTTTTCAATACATCAAACAAGGGTAACAGGAATGATGCCGATATTTATGCCGGGCTCTATAATATTGCCAAAACCCGGGGAAGCAGCAAAGTAAAGAATTTCACCGGCCCCGGAGTTCCGGCAGTCAGCATCGCTTTCATACCGGGAAAAAATGAGTTCTTCTCTTCCGATTCCAGGGGAAACATAACAAGATGGGATATGAATGCGGAAGACAATAATTTCAGGGTAGTCTACTCCGGGGATGCTGTTATCGATGTGATGACGGTGAGCCCGGGTTCCGACTGGCTTGCTTTTACGGGAGAGAATAACTCGATAGGTATGCTTCCTGTTGAAGGTGATGAACCCGGATATGAACTTAAAGGACATTCAGGGAAAATAAGATCGCTTGTGTTCTCTTACGACGGGAAATTCCTCTACTCAGCCGCTCTCGACGGAATGGTGCTTAAGTGGGATCTCACTGCCAGAACCTCAACCAATGTCGGAACAGGTGGAATGCAGGTTACTTCAGTGGTTCTCTCACTTAATAATAACTATCTGGCCGGGATAAGTGATCAGGGAAAAGGCCTTGTATGGGATCCCGGAAGAAATGAGAGAAAGCTTACGATCGAATCTGCAGGAAAGAAAATACTTAATATCCGCTTTAAACCAGGTGATGACAGGATTGCTGTGGGCTATGATGACGGAACAGTGGAGCTGTGGGATGTGGAGCTCGGTGAAAGGATATCGGCCTTCAGAGCTCATCAGGGAGCAATCAGCGATATACGCTTCAACGGCAGCAACCCGCAGATGGCTACAGCCGGCTCTGATGGCTCCCTGAAACTTTGGGATACGGATGATTTCACAGCTGCCCCGGTGTCTTTTACAGACAACGGAGGCGCTGTGGTTTCGTTCGACTTCAGTCCTGACGGCACTGTGGTCCTGTCGGCAGCTGCTTCGGAAAAACCGGTGATAACAGCGCGTCCTGCTTTTGCCGACACTTTTGCTGCCGACGGTTGCACTTACGTCACCAGAAATTTCACCCCGGAAGAATGGATCGCCTATGTAGGCAAGGACATAGCCTACGAAAAAACCTGCCCCGAAGCAGACTTTAAGATCAGGATAAAACAAATAAGATAGAAAGGCACAACACATCCTCTTATCCGTCCAATCCATTTTTTATCTATTTTTGTCTCCGCCCGAGTGAACAAGGATCATCAGGTTATTGTTTATTATTGATTGTCCAGTTTACTGATACACAGGAGAAAGAAATAAATTATTGCTTAAATGAAAAACAAAAAGACTCTTCTTATGATACTCGATGGCTGGGGAATAGGCGACGGATCGGTCGCTGATGTCATCAGCCAGGTCGAAACACCAAACCTCACTGCCCTCAGGAGAAAATACCCAAACTCACGACTTCATGCATCCGGCGAAAACGTGGGGCTGCCCGACGGACAGATGGGAAACTCGGAAGTTGGACACCTGAACATAGGAGCAGGAAGAATAATATACCAGGATCTGGTTAAGATCAACATGGAATGCAAAACCGGCGACATTAAAAAGAATCCTGTACTTTCTGCTGCTTTCTCTTATGCCCGCGACAACGGCAGGCAGGTGCATTTTATGGGATTGCTGTCCGACGGAGGAGTTCATTCACTCGACAGACACCTTTATTCCCTGTGCGATATGACCGGGGAATACGGAATTAAAAATGTCTTTATTCATGGCTTCGGCGACGGCCGCGATACTGATCCCCGGAGCGGAAAAGGCTTTATGAAAAACCTGCTTGATCACCTCGAAAAATCGAATGGCAGAGTGGCTTCATTCATCGGAAGGTATTACGCCATGGACAGGGATAAAAGATGGGAGAGGGTAAAAACTGCCTACGACCTTATTGTCGGAGGGGAAGGGACCAGGACCTCCGACATTCTCGATGCCATTCAAAAATCATACGATGAAGGCGTTACGGATGAATTTATGAAGCCAATTTCCGTTGTGGGTGAGAACGGGGAGGCAATCGGTCTGCTGAAACCCGGAGATGTCGTTGTTTTCTTCAACTTCAGGAACGACAGGGCCAAGGAACTTACCATTGCCCTTACCCAGAAAGACCTTCCGGAATTCGGAATGAAAACCTTGCCCCTGCATTATTGCACCATGACACCTTATGATGCCACTTTCACGGGACTTCACATTATCTATCCCAAGGAAAATGCTGACCATACAATTGGAGAGGTTCTTTCTGAGGCAGGAAAGACTCAGCTCAGGATAGCAGAAACAGAAAAATATGCTCATGTAACATTCTTTTTCTCCGGCGGACGGGAAGAAGTTTTCAGGAATGAGGAAAGAATACTTATCCCTTCACCCAAAGTCGCCACCTACGACCTTCAGCCCGAGATGAGCGCATACGGAGTAAAGGATGCTGTGATCAAAGCAATAAATACCCGGAAATTCGATTTTATCTGCCTGAATTTTGCTAACGGAGATATGGTCGGACATACAGGGATCTATGAAGCCATCAGGAAAGCTGTTGCCACTGTCGACATATGTGCAGGCGCCGTCGTGAATGCAGCCAGGGAAAATGGATACGACGTGCTTATTATTGCAGACCATGGCAATGCCGACAAAGCTTTGAATGAGGACGGCACTCCGAATACAGCACACTCTCTTAACCCAGTCCCCTGCATACTGGTAAGCGACGATTACAAATCCGTCAGGGAGGGAATCCTTGCCGACGTGGCTCCAACACTGCTGACCATTATGGGAGTCGGGATCCCCGCGGAAATGACCGGGAAGGTACTCGTAGACCAATGATCCGTATTAACGACATCATTTTCAGTCTCGATCTTATAGAGAAAAAATTCAGGTGCAACCTGCCCCGTTGTCTTGGAAACTGTTGCCGTTACGGCGATTCGGGAGCTCCTGTTGCAAAGGATGAGATCAGAATTCTCGGGGAGATATGGCCTGAGGTA
>JAKLIJ010000044.1 GCA_022709665.1 Bacteroidota bacterium | reverse complement strand
TGCCCAAATTAAAAGTCTGAATATCTGAAAGATAAATAAAATACTGGCATTAATAAACCATGCCAGATTGTCACATATTAGGAAATTTAATGTGTCATTCTGGCATGTCTGTACTAAGGGATCTTAACCCTATCCCTTCGCTTTCCCTTGATCAACAAGGGAAAGGATGTGCCTCCTGCCCTTTGCACGATCTTTTTCCTCCCCTTATGTTTAAGGGGAGGGTCAGGGAGGGGTTTGTCTTTGTAAAAAAGGGTCCGGTCATATGACCGGACCCAATTTATTCTACAGGTGATACGGCCTTCTGTATTCGTAATGCATAAGCCTGTGGCTGCATGCTTCCTTGTCGTCAATGAAGGTATAGGTGGCAGGATCCCATTTAACGGGTCTTCCCAGTTCATTGGCTATGTTGCCTATACAGCAGGTGATTGCAGTACTGCAACCTACTTCTATTGAAGCGATAGGCTTAGTACGTGACCTGACCGCATCGATAAAATTCTGCATGTGAGGCGAGCTGATCTCGAACTGAAGTCCTTCGCGGGTCGGAGCAGGGCGCTGCTGCTGCGGCGGGCGCTGACCTGCCGGACGCTGCTGCTGGCCTCTTGGCTGAGGACGGGTACCTGCAATATCTGCCGGAATGAGCGAAGGATCGGAACAGCCGATATAACCCCTTGCAACCTCTATCCATCCCTTTGTACCAATGAATTTGATACCCTGTGCGCCTGGGTTGTCCTCAAGGTACGGCTGTTCGGTCATAACCACGCCGGTCTTGTATTTAAAGGTCATGTACTGAGTACCGTTGTATCCCTTCGGAATTACTTCACAGGGAGCCGAGCCGTCCATGCCAATAGCTGCCTGGGCTATGTCGAACATATGTGCGCCCCAGTCGGCAGTGTAACCGTTACCCATTTCAAGGTACCAGCGCCATGCACCCCAGAGAGTTTCATTCTGCACCGGATCGAGTGTGATCTGCGGTGCAAGGTCAGAGTGGTAATGTATCTTGCCGTCATTGAGCGGACCTAACCAGAGATTCCAGTTAAGGTTGCCTGGTATCGGCATTTCAGGAAGATCGAAAGGCTTGGGCGGATCACCAACCTTTGCATAGATCTTCTCGATATGACCTATAGCACCTTTCTGAACCAGTTCAATAGCTTTCTGGAACTCTTTGCTCGAACGCTGCTGGCTTCCTACCTGTACAACTCTCTTATTGTCGTTGGCAACCCTTGTCATGACAAGAGCTTCCTGAATTGTGTAGGAAAGAGGCTTCTGAACATAAACATCCTTTCCTGCCTGGCAGGCATGAATGGTCATAAGCGCATGCCAGTGGTCGGGAGTGACAACCTCAACCACGTCGATGTCTTTGCGTTCGAGAAGCTGCTCATATTGCTCATAGGTGTCGCATCTTGGAGAAAGTCCTTTCGATTTCTGCCATTCTTCTACAGTCTTCTTGTACCTCTGCTGCTTGATGGTGTCAACATCGCAGCAGGCAACAACCTGCAGACCTGAGGCGCCTGCAAAACCCCTGAAATCGGAAAGAGCCTGACGGCCAAGACCGATGGTACCCATAAGTACCCTGTCGCTCGGGGCCACCCTTACTCCGTTGATAACATAGCTCGGCAGAATCGTCAGGCCTGAAAGACCTATTGCCGACAATCCAAGGAAATCGCGGCGGTTCATGCCTTTGTTACTCGTCTTTTTCATTTCAATTTATGATTATGGGTTAGATTCATTAAAACGAGGCTAAAAATAACCATTTGTTTGTCATGGGAAGCTCACAAAATCTGAATTTTCATGTTCCATGCTCTGAAACATGTTTCAAATACACTGAGGAAAGTTGATCTGTTTCTTCCATTTTATTTATATATTGGCAAAAAGGCAGTATTCATAATAAAAAAATATAATGATGACAGGGTACTTATACTTGCTACCACTTGCAGTTCAGCTGATAACCGGATGTGCCTCCGGAACAGGCAATCCGGCGCCTGCTGCTGAAAAAAGCGCTTATAATCTGAGCGCTCCCGACAAGGTCTACAACCTTCCTCCTTCACTTCATGAAATATCCGGGATCACGGCAATCGACGCTTCCACCCTTGCCTGCATCCAGGACGAACACGGTCTGCTGTTCATCTATGACCTTGACAAAAACAGCATCACCCGCCAGATCCCTTTCGGAGCCGATGGCGATTATGAGGGTGTGGCCAGGGTTAACAGGGCAATTTACATTCTCAGAAGCGATGAGGTTCTGATAGAACTCACCGATTATACTTCATCCGGATCTCCCATAAACTTTTATGAAACAGGAATTCCTGGAAGGGATGCCGAAGGCCTGTGCTACGACCCTAAAAACAACAGGCTTCTTGTTGCCCCCAAAGAGATATCATCAGATAACCCTTCTGCCCAGGCAACACGGCATATTTTCGGTTTCAACCTGGCTTCGAAAACCCTTATCAAAGGCACTGTAATGGATTTTGACATCAGAAAAATTGAGGAATATGCAGTCAGTAACAATGTTAAGGTTCCGATGAAAGGGAAAAAAGGGGAAGTGAAGGTACCCGACATCAACATGAAAATCTCCGCCATAGGCATACACCCCATTACTTATAAGCTCTATGCCATATCCGGCCCCGAACGACTCTTTTTTGTCTTTGATATGAATGGGAATATTGAATCCCTCGTGAGGCTTGACAAGGATCTCTTCGCCCAGCCTGAAGGCATTACCTTTATGCCGAACGGCGACATGCTTATCTCCAACGAGGGAGCGAAAGGGATCCCAACGATCGTGAGATTCAATTACCGGCCGAAATAGAGCCGGATTGCTTCGCAGCACAGATCATGCGCCCTCCTGTTTCCCCCTGCTGGTAAGGTGCCAGAAGCCGCAGACATCACATCTGTAGGCGCGTATGTTCTTTGTCACACGTGTTTCATTTATGTGCCTGATCATATCCTGAGCATCCTCCAGGGTAAAGTACGCCTCTTTCCTGCAGGGCGGCTCTATGGGATTTGACCTTTCCCTTTTCGATGGAGTGTATTTCATTTCATCGAAAAAATACTTGCCACAGTTTATCCTTCTCTCCTTCTAAACCTTCTCCGGCATGTTGTAGGGTTTCCTTCCACCGCCGGGACGCGACAGGTAAGAATTGGCTTCAGTGTCGCTGCCAAAATTCTCAGCCTTGCCATCGAAGACGAGCTTTCTGCCTGTACGGTAAGCGATGTTTCCGAGGTGCATCATGGAAGTCGAGATATGCCCTTCCTCTATGTCTGCAATCAGGTCGCTGCTTTTCCGGCTCTTCACACAATCGACGAAATTCTGGAAATGATAGTCGATGCCTGCCTTCAGTATCTCATCCCATCTCGGATCAGGATCAACATCGTCATTGGTCAGAGTGATCGTAGGCTTTGAAGACCTGTCCTGCTGCATACCCGTGCTGAAAGCAGCAGTGCCTGCCTGGCCGCCGACTGTGGCCGGACCGTTGTTGCTCTGGAATATCAGCACCTGGTTGTTGCCCGATGTATAGGCATAGCCCTTTGTTCCAAGCCACAGGTAACCCCAGGGATCGTTAGGCGTTGGCAGACTCCTTACTTCAAGTTCAAGAACTGCGCCGCTGTCATATTCGAAAGTGGCAACCTCAAGGTTCGGAACATCCTGGTCCGAATCATTCTGATAGGCAAAAAATCCGCCGCAGCAGGCTATCTTCGAGGGATGACCTGTTATGTTCATAGCCTGCCTGATTATATCCATGGCATGTGTTCCGTTGTTCCCGAACTCGCTCGTGCTTGTATCCCAGTACCAGTGCCAGTTATATATGAAATGATTCTCATTGAACGGGATCATCGGAGCAGGTCCTCTGTAAAGGTCCCAGTTAACTCCGGCCGGAACAGGTCCGTCGGGCTTTTTGCCTATGCTCGGACGCGAACGGTAAACAGTACCGCGTCCCATGTAAATATCACCTATGACACCTTCGCGAAGAACCTGGATAGCCTTTCTGTTCAGCCTGAAAGCCCTTCTCTGGGTACCTGCCTGAACTATCCTGTTGTACTTCCTTGCAGCCTGAACCATCTTCCTTCCCTCGTCGATGGTGTATGAGATGGGCTTCTCAACATAAACATCCTTCCCTGCCTGACAGGCATGAACCGTCATCAGCGCATGCCAGTAATCGGGTGTGGCAATGGATATCACATCCAGATCCTTGTTCTCAAGCATCTTTCTGTAATCGGAATATGTCGAAGGTTTCTCACCTCCAAGCTTTTCAATATCCTGGATGGCTTTCGGCAACAGGTAGTCGACACAATCGCAGATGGCTGCAACCCTTGTCTCCCTGATCTTCGTGAAACTGGCGGTGTGGCCCGAACCGCCGTAGAATCCGCCGCGGTCGTTAATGCCGATAACACCCACATTTATCCTGTCGCTCGGTTTCGTCTGAGCAAATCCCCTGATGTACGCGGGAGCCATCGCCAGTCCGGCCGAAGCCAGAACTGATTTCTTTATAAAAGTCCTTCTCTTTTCGGTTTTCATATAGCGCGTGATTATTGGATTAGGTCATTTCAGCTCTGGTCTGTCCCGCTTCTTCATTTGAAAAGAAGAGGAGCAAAATTATTAAGGTAAATCCTCCAGTTCGTCCAGGTATGTCCTCCGGAATTGACGAAAAAGGTATGCTTCATACCAAGACGTGTAAGAGTGGCGTCGAGTGTTTTTGCCGACTCGATAAGGAAGTCTGAATCGCCGCAGGCTACCCAGTAAAGCTTGTAACCGGCTTTCTTCACTGCCCTGAATTCAGCGTCGTACCTCGCCCTGTTCTCATCATTTACACGGATTCCCATACTGAGAGGACAGATGTACTGGAAGAACCCGGGGTAAAGATTGGTGCAGGAGATGGTATGACCACCTCCCATCGACAGGCCGGCAATAGCCCTCGAGGCCGGTTTGGCAATTACCTTGTAGTTTTTTTCAATATAGGGGACTATATCCTTTACTATGCTGTTCACATAGGCATTTGCCACACCCGGATTTGCACGGTCGAAAGGCTTCTCGGGAATAAGCTGGGTGCGTGCTGCCTGCTGACCGGGATTGCCGTTCGGCATCACAACCAGCATCGGTCTGGCAAGCTTCTTCTCTATAAGGTTGTCCATTATCTGACAGGTCCGGCCCATGGTGCTCCATGCATCCTCGTCTCCGCCGGCGCCGTGAAGCAGGTACAGAACCGGGAACCTGGTCTTGCTTGTTTCATAGCCGTAGGGCGTATAGACAAACATCCGGCGGTTCATTCCGAGAGTCGGGGAATCATACCATACCTGCGACAGGTTACCGCGGTTCTTAGCTTCGAAATAATTGGCAGTAACATCTCCCGGAACCAGCAGCACACTCAGGTAACGTGTGCCGTCCCTCTGCATAAGCACGTTGTTTGGGTCAGTGGCCGAGAGACCGTCAACGATGAAACTGTAAGTGTAAAGTTCGGGCGTCGGGGTCTGAATTGTGACCGACCACAGTCCGGTCTCATCCATTGCCATTTCCACAGTCGACCTGAAATCGGACATCCACGACCCGTAAAGCCTTACGGTATCGGCATAAGGGGCTGTTAATCTGAATGTAACCTCACTTCCCTTAATCTCCGGCGATATCACCGGCTGACGTCCCATGAAATTTGCCAGCTCCTGGGAAAACAGACCGGTAAAGGCCAGCATGCATATTGCAATCAATGTAAGTCTCTTCATAATGATTTCTTATAAATGGTTTTATGTCAGTCACTATTATCCTATCTGAACAACAACGGGGCGAAGGTATTGAGGTAGATCCTCCAGTTCGACCAGGTGTGTCCTCCTCCCGACACAAAGAAGGTATGCTCCATTCCGTTTCTGGTAAGCGCCTGATCGAGAAGCTTCGCTCCTTCAAAGGTGAAATCCTCGTCACCGCAGCCTATCCAGTAAAGCTTATAACCTGCCTTCTTTATACCCTGCAGCTTTGCGTCGATGTCGGGCTGATCCGCCCTTATACCCATGCTGAGAGGAAGAATGTAACCGAAGGTGCCGGGGTACTCGTTGGTGACGCTCATGGTATGACCACCTCCCATCGACAGACCGGAAACAGCTCTTGCTTCAGGACTGGCTATAACCCTGTAGTTGCTTTCAATGTAAGGAATGATATCCTTTACAATGCTGTTAATATATAAGTTTGCAAACTTCGGATCCCTGCGATCGTAAGTTTCCTCAGGAAGAAGAAGCGTTCTGGCAGCCTCCTGCGTCGGATTACCGTTGGGCATAACGCAGATCATAGGCACTGCAAGCTTTTTCTCAATAAGATTATCAAGTATCTGGCATGCACGGCCCATGGTAACCCATGCATCCTCATCCCCGCCTCCGCCGTGAAGGAGATACAGTACAGGATACTTTTCAGTACCGGTTTCATAGCCGTAGGGAGTGTAAACATACATCCTGCGGGCCTTGCCAATTGTTGGTGAGTCGTACCATACTTTGTGAAGGTTACCACGCCTGCCGGCTTCAAAATAATTCTCCGTCAGCCCGCCGGGAACCAGAAGTACGCTCAGGTAACGGGTACCATCCCTCTGAAGCAGTACGTTATTGACATCATTCACACTAAAACCGTCTACAATAAAATTATAGGTGTAGAGCTCGGGCTCAGGTTTGGGTATGGTTAATATCCAGATACCGGCAGTGTCCTTGTTCATGTTCACCGACGAATCAAAGCTCCGCATCCATGAGCCGTAAACCCTGACAAGCTTTGCCTGCGGAGCCAGCATCCTGAATGTAACAGTCTTCTCCCCTATCTCGGGAGAAATGATCGGTGTACGCCGGAAATTCGCCAGTTCCTGTGAAAAGGTGACAGCAAATACCGACATGCAGATAAGTGAGACAAATAGTTTTTTTTTCATTCTATAGAGGTTTTTTTGGTTTTAAAAATCAGGCCCGGCCTTTGCCTCTAAAGTAATTATTAAAAGCCTAAAAAAAGAGGCTTTAACATTATTTATGATTAGGGTTGCCGGCCCTTTGCATCACCTTTTTGAAGGGAGCAAGAAGCGTGTTCCACGGAAACTCCGACAAAACCATAAGAACCAGTATGGAGGGTGAGAAATATGAAACCGCAAGAACAATAGCAAGTCCGTTGTTCATGTATGCCGACCCCACAGCCACCGCAATCCTGCTCTCGCGGCTCTGACGCGGACATGAAAAATAGCCTATTACATGAAGGAGTATAAAAACCAGGTAAAGAGCGGCAAGCTTCCAGATTACTCCCGCAGGATTGCCCAGAATTACCTCTCTCTGCGACGAAATGGTTATGTATACAAATGAGAAAAGAATAAGCACATTGAATGATGTGAAGAACTTCTGGGACTTCTCAACCGTGCGTGGAAGAAATTTCTTGATACCCTGGGAAGCGATCATGGGTATAAAAACAAGGATGGCAATATCCTTCAGGATCAGCAACTCGTTAATGTCCACCGAACTGACATCGAGAATAAAGAAGAGAAAGGGAACCGTAAAGGGAGCGATCAGCTGGGTAATAATTGCCAGACTCATCGACAGAGCTATATTCCCCCTTGCTATATCTGTCAGCACCGGCGACGAAACACCGGCAGGCATGGATGTCAGTAAAAGCATGGCAACTGCAGACTCCCTGTCGAAAATCAGGGCGGTGAAATAGAAAGCTAAAGGGATGAGCACCATGTAAACAAAGGTTATCCATGATATCAGCCTGAAATTTTTCATGCTCTCGATGATCTCAAGAGCATCAATTTTCAGAAAGGCAGTGAAAAGCATCATACCGAGCAGAAGCTTCGGAACAACAGGAGGCGCATCAAAATCGACAGGTGGCCAAAGGCCCAGAATTATACCTGCCAAAAGCACTACCCAGAAATGCGTCTCGATAAGTCTGATTATCCTCATCCTTTATACAACTGATTGCCCTGCTGTTTCGTCTGCCCGCAAATATCACTAAAAATGCTGTTGCCGGCGCTTCATGAAGTTAAATTTTACAGGATTGCTGTCAGGGCAGAATTTTATTTGTTCAAAATCCGGCTTAAATTTGTTCTCTTTATAAATAAATCCGATTGAATTCTGATTTTAGCATGGCAGGAAAAATGAAAATTACTGTTCTCGACGGATACACAACCAACCCGGGCGATCTGAGCTGGGATGAGATCAGCCGCCTTGGCGAGCTGACTGTTTACGACCGGACTCCCCGGGAACTTACAGCGGAACGGTCGGCCGGCTCAGAGATCCTTCTTACCAACAAGACGGTTCTGAACAACGAATTACTGCGTTCCCTCCCACGTTTAAGGTATGTGGGAGTACTTGCTACCGGATACAATGTTATCGACACCGACGAAGCACGACGGCTTGGAATAACAGTTACCAATATACCGGCCTACAGTACAGGTTCTGTGGCCCAGCTTACATTCGCCCTGATACTGGAGCTCTGCTTTCATGTTCAGCGCCACAGCGATTCGGTGATGGAAGGTAAATGGACCGGATCCGTCGACTTCACCTTCCGCAATTACCCGCTTACGGAACTTGCCGGCAAGACAATCGGAATAATCGGATTCGGGAATATAGGCAGAAAAGTATGCGAAATAGCGATGGCTTTCGGAATGAAAGTACTGGCGTCGTCAAGGTCAGGGAAGGATGCTCCCGAATGCCCTGGTTTTGAACTGACGGATACGGATGACCTGCTGTCGCGTTCTGACATTGTAAGCATCCATTGTCCGCTAACCCCACAAACAGCCGGGATGATAAACATGAACAGATTGAGGCTGATGAAGAAAAGCGCCTTTCTGATAAATACATCCCGCGGACCAATAATTGTGGAGAAGGATCTTGCTGATGCACTTAATGAGGGATCAATTGCCGGAGCCGGTCTCGATGTAATGGCTGAGGAACCTCCCCGGGCCGGCAATCCTCTTCTGACAGCAAGAAACTGCATCATTACTCCCCATATAGCATGGGCCACAATCGAATCGAGAAAAAGACTTCTGGATCAGGCGGCAGGGAATATTAAGGCCTTCCTGTCGGGGTCGCCGGTAAATGTGGTGAGTAAATAAAGTTGGCAGCAGGCAGTTGGCAGTTGGCAGTTCGTGCCCTGAGCCTCCTCTGCTACTCCTCATCCTCCTCTTCCTTCCGGTATTCCAGGATATTCCCCGGCTGGCATTTCAGAGCCTCGCAGATGGCATCGAGTGTGGACAGCCTTATCGACTTTGCCCTTCCGCTCTTGAGGATCGACAGGTTCGATACCGTTACGCCAACTATCTCCGACAACTCATTAAGCTTCATCTTGCGCCTGGCAAGCATAACGTCGAGATTAATAATTATTGCCATTGTCTGATGTTTGGGTTTCTGATAAATATACGAATTTTTATCGAATAACAATATCTGAGTTATTGTTATTCGACAATTTTTTTACCTGAAACAATAAGCTTTTCAGAACCCTGGTCTCATTTTCAGGGCGCCTTACACTCTGAGTAATAAACCATTTTTATTGACGTTCTATATCAGGTGATCAGTCAAAAAGGAGTAATATGACAAGAAAACTGATAAAACCGGGGTATCTCCCGGTAATACTGTTATGTACCGGGCTGATGACAGTCTTACAGCTGCCGGCCCAGACCGCGGCCACTGCTGCAAAGCCGAAGACGACCACAACGCAGAAAACAACAACTGCTCAGCAGAAAACTACCTCTACCCAGCAGAAAACAACCACTACTCAGCAGGAAAAGACAACTACGCCTCAGAAAAAGACAAGTACGTCTCAGAAAAAACCTGCCCAGCCGGCAGCCAGGCCTCAGCCGGTGAAAAAAGCAGTTGAAGAGGGAACCGTGAAAATCGGATCGCAGATATGGGCTTCAGCCAACCTGAATGTGATTACCTTCAGAAATGGAGATACCATTCCTGAGGCTGATACCAATGAGGAGTGGGTTGCTGCGGGACAATCGGGAAGACCTGCATGGTGCTATTACAAAAATGACCTGAAGAACGGTCCGGTTTACGGCAAGTTGTACAACTGGTTCGCAGTGAACGATCCGCGGGGTCTTGCTCCGAAAGGCTGGGCTATCCCTTCTGCTGCCGATTGGGCACAACTGGCCGTCTTCCTCGGAGGACCCGACGCTGCAGGGACCAAAATGAAAAGCACTTTCAGATGGACCGAAGGCTACAGCGGATCGAACCAATCGGGTTTCAACGGACTGCCCGGAGGTTATCGCGTCGAAAACGGAAACTTTCTTAACCTGGGAAGCATAGGAACCTGGTGGAGCGCCACCGAAGGAAAATCCGGGACAGCTGTCGACCACTACCTCGGAGAACGGGGATCGCTCGGAAGGAGCAGTAACAACCGTCAGCGGGGCGAATCGGTGAGATGCATCAAAAAACAGGAATAATCCTGTGTTCTTATCAGAATGATTACATTTGCCGCATAATCATGACGGCGGCATCAGTCTGCCTTTATATATACAGGGCATGGTAATAGGAATCGACATCGGAAGCACCACCACAAAGGTTGCTGCGGTAAATTCAGGAAAAGACATAATAAAGGTAAAAACCAGGGCTGTCGATCCGATAACTTCGGCAACAGGAGCCTTCGGTAAACTGCTGGTCGAGAATCATCTTAGTCTGGGAAATATTGAAAGAATAAACATCACCGGAGTCGGCGCCTCCAGGATCCCGGGCGACCTTTTTGGCATAAGCACCAACAGAATCGACGAAATGACTGCCATAGGAACCGGAGGCAGATATCTTGCAAAAAAAGACAGGATCATCATATCGAACATTGGTACCGGAACCGCCATTCTGGAAGTTAACGGAAACAGGATAATACACCTGGGAGGAACCGGAGTGGGAGGCGGTACAATTATCGGACTGGCACACGAGATGCTGAACACCTCCGACTATGATACCATTATGTGCCATGCATTAAAGGGCGATGTAAAAAATGTAGACCTTCATATCGGCGATATAGCCGAAAGCAATATAGGCTTCCTCAACAGGGAGTATACTGCATCCAACTTCGGAAAGGTCCTCGAAACAGCTACAAAGGAGGACATTGCAGCCGGGATACTCAACCTGACCTACCAGGTGATCGGAATGGTATCGGTGTTCGCCGCTAAAAGCAAGGACAACGATACTGTTGTTGTAACCGGAAACGGCAGTAAAAACGTAATAGGCCAGAGGATACTCAATTCAATATCTGAGATGTACGATATTCATTTCGAGTTCCCGGCTGACGCCGAATTTGCTACCGCCATCGGGGCAGCAAAAAGCTGAGAAAACCTCTTCTTCATTTCAGTACCAGGTAAGCTGCCTCTGCTCAAACTGAGAAAGTCCGGTAGGGAAGTATTTGATGTTGCCTTCTTCGGTGACTTCCACTTTCAATGTGCTCCTCCCCCTGTCCATCAGCAGGTAAATGATCCCGGGTATTATGAAAAGCAGCAACAGGACTGTAAGTACGCACCCGTTGGGCTTTCTTCTTTTCACCAGAAGGCATTTGGTTTCAGAACGGTGAGCTACCCTCCAGCCGTGATTAACGAGCCTGAAAATATCCTTATCCAGAATGGATTTCCGTTCTTCAATAGTTTTCATGTCGGTCGGGGTAGAACCACTCAAATGTACAAAATTCCCGAAACTTCTGTACCGGCAAATGCAGATGCTTTTGATGATTCTACCCGAACGGTATTTTATATATCTTTGTCGCTCCGGGACGTTAGCTCAGTCGGTTCAGAGCGCTTGCTTCACACGCAAGAGGTCGCTGGTTCGAATCCTGCACGTCCCACAAGAAATTATCAAAGGGCTGCAGCAAAGCAGTTCTTTTTGTTTGTTTTCGGGTCTAAATAAGGAAAAACATTCCTGAGAGTATTGTCTGCCAGATACATTGCTGTAAGCGTGAGTTTATTGGATGCGATAGAAGTGATTGAAATGCCCTTTGTGTAAAACCGGGTGAAAGCCTTCATAATTTCGACGTAACCCGGAAATAATACCATTGCAAATCAATAATAAAACAAGAAGGAACTATAGTTCTGGAATAGGCGGTTTTGGCGGAATGACCTTCCCTTCTGCTAACGGATCCTCAAACCAGCCATGACTTAAATCAAAGCATTGGGCAGGATCATGGTTTTCAGTCAGACATCCAATCATACCGCCTATTTGAACTTCGCCAACTCTTTGACCACAATGCTTTTTCCAGTAGTCCTCAAACAAAACGGGCAACCCTGACTCAATCAGTTTACACATATTAATATCCACAAATCTGAACCCCAGCTCAGAAGACTGGATCAGAATAGATTGTTGTGCAAGAAATGCACGGGCAAAAGAAGGGTGATTTTGCAAAATCGCACTCCATTCCTTTTCAGCTTGTTTTCTGTCAGTTTTTTTCATTTTTAATCCTCCGGTAAGTTAATGTTTACAAACTCAGTCAGGTTCATTATTACATGGTACCATAGTTCTCTTTTAATTTTCTCTGTTGATAAGGAATACCTATTGGAATTTCCTTCAAATGCATTCAAGCACTTTTTGTCTCTGTTTGCGGAAAGCAAAGATGAAGAGAGTCGTAATTGCCAGTTCAGCAATTATATAGAACAATCCATAACTTACCTTTGAATGATTTATGATCAAATCCATGATCGTAAAGAAGACAAGGATCAACGATGCTGTTGCCAATGTCCTGTACATATTCATAGCTTCATGGATAACGTCTAATTTAAGATTGTCCTTAAAAGCTGTTAAGAGTTTTCCGGTATTTAGCGTTCCAATATCAATGAACTTCTTTAGAGTCTCTTCTATCACCAGAGATCCTGTTCTGCTTATTACCAGACCTGCAAAGTAGACTAATACTATATCAAGAACTCTTAGTTCCGGCTGCCGTGGTAAAAAACCGGTCGTCAGTTCAAGTATGGATGTAAAAACATATCCGGGGAACAGATAATTGAAAAGATTATAGGAAGACAGCTTTTCAATGATGTCTTTGATTTGCATTTAAAAAGGTTTTACATTTTTACATCATGGTGGTGATACCTTAATTAACACTTAGAGCGTGTCGAATTTTGAGGAATCCATCCACCCGGTTTTCATAGACTTCCGGATGGATGGATATAAAACAGTTCCGGCTTTTCCCGTTTAACTAGGATTAATGGGGGAAAAGCTTTTTTATGGGCGTTTCGTCCGAATGTTTAAGAAGATCTGCAAGAATCTTCTTAAGTCTTTTTCGCTTTTCCGGTAATGGAACAGTATCAATAGCTACACTACCTTTTGATTTAACGATAAAGGAAGGTTTTGGCAGGTCCGGCGTCGGAACAGTGCCTATCGCGACAAGGTCATCATAAAGCACAGATAATGGAGAATCACCATATAGTGCTAAAATATCACCAAGTTCTTTTGTGATTTCTTTATTTTCACTAAGGCTGATAATTGATTTCATGTAACTTGTTTTTATCCAGATTAAACGATAATCATTGCATATTTAATGCAAAGCAATTCTGCAAAAAATAGCATACAAAAACTCCCCAAGGGCCTGACAAGCAGCAGCCTTCAGGAATTATTCCGGATTAGTTTCACCTGAACCTACCGGACAGGAACGATACTCCTGAGACTTCTCGAGTAACTCTATCTGTTTCGCAAGAAGGTCATTCTTAAGCTTATAATACCTTATCCTCTCTTCTTCCAATGTATTGCATCCATCCAGGCAGCCTTTGACAATAATACCGGGTGTAGGCAACGAGAAGTCCATTGTGAAATTAAACTTATCCCTAAATGTTCTTGAAATCTCCCCGTTTTTATCATAGATACCAATTTCCTTAAGTTCGGTTTTTAGCTCTTCAATAATGGATTTACGCAAATCAGGGAAATCTGAAGCCTGAAACATTACAAATGCTTTCTGATTTTCAGCACTCAACAGGGTGTAGTCTATACTAACTATCTCAAAGCTCAAATGCTGCTGCTTGTTCAAACGATAGAAAATATAGCTAACTGCAAAACAATTATTATCATTTCTGAATTCCCGTGTAGAAGACTCATAATGGTCTTCGGTCTGACCTTCAGCATGGAACCGGGAGGTGACTTCTCCAATAGATAATGAATGAGCCATATGAGTTGCCTGGACAGCCTGAGTGGCTGCTGATCTCATATGTGAACTTTGGGTATGCAGATAATCAAGAGTTGAAGAATTGTTATGGCTGCTGCTTGCCTTTGAACTTGCCTTGACTCCGAACCAATCCAGGCCTGCTTTTGCACTACCGTCAAAATTCCACTTTTCCCTGGTTTCTGTTGTTTGAGTTCCTGACTGACTATTCTCAAGATCATAAAAATAACTCTGGGAGGCTAACATGAAATAATTCTCCTCAGAAATCTGCTCATTACGATAGCTTAGTTTTGACTCACTATCATAAGTAAATTGAGTCCTTCGGTCTGTTGAAACAAGTTTGACTTTTTCTCCGGGCAGTAAAGTCGTACTATAAACCGGATCTCCCAAAACCAATCCCTTGGCACATCGTTTAAGTCTGAATCCAAGGATGAGCTGAATCATCAGCCTGATCTCCTTCCTAAACAAGAAAGGATAGTTCAATGTGCGAGTAAAAAAAAGCTCGTCACAATTGTTGTCATTTGTAAGTTCAGGACAACAAGGAACTTTTTTGATTTCATCTCGTGGCATGAGGATCAAATTAAGTGAATAGCCTACTCTTTTCTGGATTTTCGGCTTTTTCCATTTTATGAACTTTTGAAAAGGACAGATTTACCTACAAACAAAGACTGTATCAAAATTACGAAGAAAACTATATACAAGTCAAATTTATTTTTGACTTAAAACATTTAAAGCCATGCTATTTTGCCATATAAATACTATCAGTCTGCATGTTTAGATACTTCCGGGAAACATGTGTCTAAACAGGATGACGACAGTTCGAATCTGTCACGTCCCACCCCGCAACCTGGTTCCTTAGCCAAATCCCGCCACCGACGGGATTTTTCATGCCCAAAATGCAAAGGACATCTGCGAGTTGGAGATCATATAATATTCAAAGTGAAAAATGATTTAAAACAGAGCGCCCTTCTGCTTCTTAGTCCTCAGATCGGTAACTATTCCAGTGTAAAACATCGCTCTTTTGAATTTAACCAGGGAGAGGTTCTGGAATTCTACTGTCCCTTATGTAATGCATCACTCAGGTCAGACATACATCAGAATCTTGCACTCATTTTAATGAAAGATGAAATGGGGAAGAGCTTCGCAGTCTATTTCTCACAGGTTGCTGGTGAACATAGTACCTATGAGACCGATGGTGAATCTGTGCGTATAACCGGTGAAAATGCGGGATTGTACACGTATTTCAAAGTCGGCGATAAGTTCAAGAAATTTTTGTAGCCCCATAAAGACCAGGGTGTTTGTTCTGGCTGCTGGTAACTCAGTATATCCCAAATAAAGAAAGAGTTGCCTTTCAACAACTCTTTCTTTATTATGGGCAAAGTATTCTTAATCCGGAATCACCGCGCGTGCTTCACGGTCAGGATCATTTTTTGCTTCACATACATCATCCAGTATCATGGTCTCGCCATTCTCAATGGTGTAAGCCGGCCATTGAGGAAGTCCGCCTCCGTTCGGATCGCCGGTGCGCATGAACTGAAGCAGTGCATCTGACATCTTTTCTGAAAGGGCCCGCGGCCTTGCACCGCCACCCGTATGAGTGAGCATCACATCGGTATTGTAGAACCAGAAACAGATATCCAGACAGTGGAACGCCCTCATCCTGTTATTGAATAAGGGGGGTTCCCATCCAAACCATGCAACAAAAACCGGAGCCTTCTGAACTGCCTTGGCATTGGCCGTGGCAACAACGCTCTTGCGGTTGCTTCCTACCAGGGTTATCAGTTCAATAGGTTTTGCTTCCGGGAAAACCTTTGCATAGGCATCATAAATCTCTGCTGCCTTGTCTCCATATCCTCCCCTCATACCTGATCTTTGGGCAAGCATGGCTTTTGCACTGTCAGCAGAGATATTCTCGAGTTCCGGGCTGGTCCGGCTCATCGACCATTCATGGAAGGTGGTGCATATCATCATTGGTACATCGGCTGACAGTCCCTCAGGATCCGCAAAAAATTTTCCTTTTGGAAGGTTAACACCATCAGCAACCGGTCCGAAGCCCCCGCGCATCATTCCGGTCCGGGGATTATCCTGATTATACTTCTGGGCAGCCCTGTTGGCGATAAGAATGTAATCTTTACAGGGTATCTCCTGAAGCTTATCAACCTCTGATGGCTTTAATCCGGCTTCCTTCAGAACATATGCTCCCAGTCCCCTTGAGTATTCCTGGTCGAGGGCTTCTATGGTGGAGCCGCTCAGCGGAACTCCCTTATGTACAAGTCCTTTAGCCTGAGGCATGTTCATCACAACGCACACCTTGGCGCCACCGCCCGACTGGCCGATAATTGTAACATTCCCGGGATCTCCTCCAAAGTTTGAAATGTTGTGGTTTACCCATTCGAGGGCTGCCACCATGTCGAGCGCTCCCACATTGCCCGAACTGGCATATTTCTCACCTCCGACACCCGAGAGATCAGTGAAGCCTATCGGACCGAGCCTGTGATTTATTGATACAAAAACGATATCGCCCTTCCGGCT
>JAKLIJ010000043.1 GCA_022709665.1 Bacteroidota bacterium | reverse complement strand
TACCATCTTTTTCTTATGAACATCAGGCTCAGGAATGCGACATTAAAGGAGTTGGCTGCGTGGGATGACACGAATCCGTACTTTCCTCCGCATACCCCGTTAACCATATGAACCAATCCCTGCAGCGAAGTCTCATGGCATGGCCGCGGCCGGTCGGCGAGATATTTTATAAGCACCGATATTCTGTCGGCCAGGAACACTGAAAGTGCAACGAACAGCAGGAGAATCCAGAATTTCCTTCCGTATTTTCTTCCCATCCATAATAGTATGGCAAGGTAAAGAGGCGCCCACACAAGTTTCATGCTGAGAAAATACATAATGCTGTCCCAGAACTGTGAATTGGCTGAATTGAGAAATAGAAAAAGCTGTTGATCAATCTGTTCCATAATCATCAATAACCCGTCAATAATTTCCAGATCATATCCTTCAGCGTGGTGATCCCTTCTCCGGTCAGGGCCGAAAAGAATACCCTGGGAAGTTCGGGAAGGTCCTTCCTCAGCTCATTCCTGATCTCCTCGTCGGCCAGATCTGCTTTTGATATTCCCAGGAGTCTCTTTTTATCGAGGAGTTCGGGATTATACATAAGCAGTTCGTTAACCAGGATGTCATATTCATTCATAATGTTGCTGCTGTCGGCAGGAATGATGAACAAAAGGATGGAATTGCGTTCAATGTGTCTGAGGAACCTTATTCCCAGGCCTTTTCCCTCATGAGCGCCTTCTATTATACCGGGGATGTCGGCCATCACGAAAGACTTGCCTTCGCGGTAGGATACTATTCCCAGGTTAGGGACCAGTGTGGTGAAGGGATAATCGGCAATCTTGGGTTTTGCAGCTGAAACGACCGACAGAAGGGTTGATTTTCCGGCATTTGGAAAGCCCACCAGTCCTACATCAGCCAATATTTTAAGTTCCAGAATAAATGCTTCTTCGATTCCCGGTTCACCCGGCTGGGCGTATCTGGGTGTCTGGTTCGTGGCAGACTTGAAGTGGTTGTTTCCGAGTCCGCCCCGACCTCCCATTGCAAGTATCTTTTCATCGCCGTGACCGGTAATTTCGAAAAGTATCTCTCCTGTGCTTTCCTGTTTAGCTATTGTGCCCAGGGGCACCTCAATGACAATGTCCTTACCGTCGGCTCCGGTGGAGAGCTGCTGCCCTCCCGGGCCGCCGTTCTCAGCGAAGATGTGCCGTTTGTATCTCAGATGCAGCAGAGTCCACATCTGACTGTTTCCCCTGAGTATTATATGGCCGCCCCTGCCTCCGTCGCCTCCGTCGGGCCCTCCCTTTGGAATGAATTTCTCCCTTCTCAGGTGGGTTGAACCCGGACCTCCGTTACCTGAGCGGCAATAGATCTTAACGTAGTCGACGAAGTTGGAGCCTGCCATTATTAGCCTATATGTCCGCTGACCAGGCGGCTTAACCGTTCAAAGATGTCTTCTATCGATCCCACTCCGTTCACCGGCTGGTAAATGCCCCTTTGTCTGCAGAAGTCTATAATTGGTTCAGTTTTAGCTCTGTACACATCGATGCGGTTTTCAATCACAGCGGGATCCCTGTCGTCGGCACGGCCTGAAAGTTCAGCCCTGAGAATAAGTCTTTTTACAAGTTCGTCATGATCAACGTCGAGCACCAGCATGCTGTCGATCTTCATTCCTCTTTCATTAAGCATCTTTTCCAGAGCTTCGGTCTGTGCCACTGTGCGCGGAAATCCGTCAAACAGGAAGCCGGCCGTATCTCTGGCGCCGTCTATCCTGGCTGCTATCATTTCGATAACTACCTCATCAGGAACAAGCTCACCCTTTGCCATAATTGCACTCATCTTCTTTCCAAGTTCAGTTCCTGCTGCTATCTCAGCGCGGAGCATGTCACCCGTTGACAGATGAGTAAGATTGAATTTCTCAGCCAGTCTTACCGACTGAGTTCCCTTACCGGATCCGGGAGGGCCAAAAATCAAAAAATTGAGCATAGACATTAATTTATTGTTTATTAAAGTTTTAAAATTGAATCACTTAACCAGCGTATAAACTGAAGGCAGGTTTCTTCCCTCTCCATTGTAATCGAGACCATATCCTACTACGAATTCATTTGGTATCTCGAAGCCTGTATAGTCTATATTTATCTTCTTTCCGTAGGCTTCAGGTTTCAGCAGCAGGGTCACAATGCTTATTTCCTTCACGTTGCGTATTATCAGGTTGTCAACAGTATGTTCGAGGGTAACTCCCGTGTCGACAATATCTTCAATAATTATCACCGATTTGCCTTTAAGGTCTTCATTCCAGCCGATAAGCTCCCTGATTTCGCCTGTGGAACTTGTTCCGGCATAGGATGCCAGTTTAATAAAGGTTATCCTTGCCCTGAGGCGGATCCTTCTGAAAAGGTCGGCTGCAAATATGAACGATCCGTTAAGCACTCCAACAAAGATCACCTCCTTGCCGGCAAAATCGGAATTTATCCGTTCTGCAAGCTCAAGTACCTTGTTGTTAATGACATCCTCAGGGATATATTCCCTGAATTTTTTATCGAGAATCTGGATTTCGCTGCTCTTCATGGTCTGGTAAACCGCTTAAAAATAGCCCCTGCGAAAATATGAAAATAATAGCTTATTTTTGTACTCATCAGTAAGTTAAATGAAAATAATAAAATGGAACCAGTAGTCAGCATAATAATGGGGAGCACATCCGATCTTCCCGTAATGGAGAAAGCAGCGCAGTTACTCAATGATTTCAGCATTCCTTTTGAGATCAACGCTCTTTCAGCTCACCGGACTCCCGAAGAGGTTGAAAAGTTTGCAAAAGAAGCTGCAGGAAGGGGAATAAAAGTAATAATTGCAGCTGCAGGAATGGCTGCTCATCTTCCGGGTGTGATTGCTGCCATGACGCCAATTCCCGTCATCGGGGTTCCGATAAAAGCTTCTCTCGAGGGGCTCGATTCGATGCTGTCAATAATCCAGATGCCTCCCGGGATACCTGTGGCAACTGTCGGGATAAATGCTGCCCAGAATGCAGGCATACTTGCAGCCCAGATCATCGGGACAGGCAATCCCGCTGTGATGGAAGCAGTTGTAAAATACAAGGAAGGCCTCAAGAAAAAGATCGTTGAAGCGAATGAGGAGTTGAAGAAGATCAAATTCCCGTACAAGACCAACTAATTCTCATTGTCCTTTTTTCAACCGCGGAGGAACACGGAGTTATAATGCGTCCCTTCGTGTCTTCCATTCTCGTCTTCACCCCCTCACCCCTTCTCCTTTTCACCTTCGTCTTAACACGGTTTCAATTTCCCAAAAAATAATTATCCCACCCCGGTCCCTTTTTCATAACTTTTGCCTAACTTGTGTCTGTTAACTGAAACAGTTTGTACTCGCTGCACAAAATATCTGTTTCGACCATTTTTATTTTTCTCTTTTCCTCAGCCTCCGGCGGTGATCCATTTTTTCCTGCCGCCGGTGCCGGAGAAGCAGGGATGGGGTGGTCGTGCGTAACGAAACCGGGTTTCTGGTCATCATTTCACAACCAGGCCCTTCTGCCTTTCAACAGTACGGCTTCAGCCGGGATAAACTATCATGGCAGGTTCGGCATCAGCGAACTGGGAACCAGGTCGGCTGCCCTTATTGTTCCTGTTGAGAATGCCGGGCTCGGAATTATTTACAGCCATTTTGGCTGCCGCGATCTAGCTAGGCACTCAGCCGGGCTTGCATGCGGCCTGAAGCTTTCTGAAAAGATATCCGCCGGGGTTCAGGCAGATTTCTTTGCCGAGAAGACAGCCGGGGAGTACAGGGAAAGAAGATCTCTGTCGTTTGAAGCCGGATTGCATATAATGATATCTGAGCAGGCATGTCTTGGAATCCATGTTTTCAATCCGGTTCCGGGGGCTCTCCGGAGAGATTATCTCCCGTCATCATTAAGGATCGGGGCAGGGATCATGCTTAGCCGCGAACTGAGCGTTTCATCTGAAGCTGAGTTGTCGACTGACGGAGGGCCTGACATCAGAACCGGATTTGAATATAGCCCGTCAGGGAGTCTGAGACTCAGGGGCGGATTCAGCAGCCAGGGGAACTCCTTTTGCTTCAGTGTCGGTTACAGATTAAAACAAGTACAGATCGATCTGGGATTCAGCACTCATTACAGCCTGGGAATCTCGTCCTCTGCTTCGATTATATTTTCGCTAAAATGAGACCTGTAAGACAGAGGCTGATTTTTCTTTTCCTTTTGATCAGGTTAACTGCCGCTTACCCTCAGGAGGAAAAGATTCCTTACTACATCATGGAAGCTGCTGAGGAGTTGTCGGAGTATGATACCGATGCCGATGCAGCGGGGGAATTTGCAGTAAGACTATCTGAACTCGCTGAAAAACCTATCAGGATCAACACAGCTGATGAAAATGAGTTGTCGGGTTTGTTTTTCCTGACAGATTTCCAGATAAAGTCGCTGGCTGATTACATCCGTAAGACCGGAAAGATCTACACAATTTATGAAATTGCTGCTATTCCGGGTTTTGATGCATCGCTTGCAAGGATGATCGCACCCTTTGTTTCTCTTGATGATTATAAACAGATAAACGGAAAACCTTCAGGTTTTAGAAACGATTTGCTTTCAAATTTTACCTTAAAGTATCCGGAGGCGGATACTTCTGCTCCGGGGGAGTCGTGGAAGATACTTGCCAGGTACAGGTTCAGCGCCGGGAAATTCTCAGGGCATATAACCTCCGAGAAAGATGCCGGTGAAAAACTCTTCCCGGGGAAAATGCCGGTCACCGACTTCCTTTCAGCGGGCCTGGTCTGGGAAGGAGCAGGTCTTATAAGGAAAGTGATAGCGGGCGATTTCGGAGCAAGGTATGGACTGGGAACAGCAATAAACACCGGTCTCCGCACCGGATTATCTCTTACTCAGACTGGCTACCTTACGGGTGGTGATGAGATCAGGCCTTACACTTCAGGCGATGAGAACCTCTTTTTCAGGGGAGTTGCTGTTCAGCTGCGCAGGGGGAACACAGGAATGACAATGTTCTGTTCACGGAACCGGATTGATGCCTCAACCGATACCGCTGAAAATTCTCAGATGGTTACCATAAGAACTTTCCAGAGATCAGGTCTGCATACAACAGCTTCATCCCTGGCTTCGAAGGATGCCGTTGCCGAAAGTTCATACGGAATAAGTTTTTCTACGGATATCAGGGCATTAAGACTGAACCTGTTATGGGTACAAAACAGATTTTCGGTTCCTGTGATGAACAATGATCCTTCACCAGGGGAACTATATGACTTCTCGGGACGTACAAGCTCAACAGCCTCGGCTGCCTACAGGTACATGCCCGGAAGGTTACTTTTGTATGGAGAAATCTCCCTTAACCTTCCGGACCGGAAAGCCTGGGTACAGGGAATATCCTTCAGACCGTCAGACAGGTTGTCGGTGAACATGGTTTACAGGCATTACGATCCGGGTTTTTTCAGTTTCCATGGGAAAGGCCTGTTCAGCAGTTCGTCGGGTGACAATTCGGAAGGGCTGTTCGGAAATTTCATATTCGAAGCTGCCAGGCATCTCTTCCTGAGCGCCGGCGCCGATGTCAGATCCCATCCCTGGCTGAGGTACAGGTGCTCCGCCCCTTCAACCACCTTTGGCAGGGAGATAAGGCTCAGGTACCTGCCCACAGAAAATTTCTCATTTGAAGCTGTTTACAGTAAGCGAGCGTCGGTATATGACATAACTGAATCGACCGGGATAAAGAAGCAGAACGAAACTGAAGCCTCATTGCTAAAGCTGTCCTTCCGTTACCTCGCTTCGGATCACCTGACTCTGACGACCAGGATTGACTGTAAACGGGTAAGTCCATCGGGTTCAGAAGGCATAATAATGCTTCAGGATGTAAGCTGGAGGATCAGCGGAATTCCGGCAACACTGTGGTTCAGGCACTGTATAATAAGAACTGGTGACTGGGATTCAAGGATATACGCTTATGAGAACGATCTGGTTAACAGTTTCAGTGTTCCTGCTCTGTGGGGTAATGGCAGCCGGACTTGCATTATGCTTACGGTGAAGGCCTGGAAATCCACTGATTTGAGAATCAAGTTTGCTTCCGGGGACAGTTACGGTTCCGAAGGGAACAAGAACTCCGGCGAAATGAAAATCCAGGTCAGGGTAAGATTCTGAATTGAAGGGGTATTGATGAGGAGCAGGATGGTCAGCGCCTTTCTCCGTGTGATTTTATATCCCTGATATTCAGCTGAAGGTTACGGTTCCCCCTGAATTCGTTCATCTCTATTGAATAGCAGATGTCGAATGGTTTTCCCGCCCTGATATTCTCATAATGTTCAGCCAGGCCGAATGCAATGGCCGGGAAGCTGAGGCTGCCTGTCGATTCGTGGCAAAGGTCGAGCTTGAGATGTTCCCCGCTGGAACCTACCATACGTCCGGTTCCGGTGTCAAACACATTCCGGGAAACAAATACCGGCGACATATTATCAGGGCCGAAAGGCTGGAATTTATTGAGGAAGCCATAAAAATCAACAGTTATCTCGGAGAATGAGAGCTCGGAGTCGATAAAAACTCTGGGTACGAGCTGATCCTCATTAATGGTATCGTTTACATACTGTTCAAACCTCTCGATAAAAGGGGCTATGTTTTCTTTTTTAAGCGTAAGGCCGGCTGCGAACATGTGGCCGCCGAAGCTCTCGAGGAGGTCGCTGCATGCTTCTATGGCCTGATAGAGGTCATATCCCTGCACCGAGCGGGCCGAACCGGTTGCAAAACCGTTCGATTCGGTCAGGATCACTGTAGGCCTGTAGTAAGTCTCGATAAGCCGTGAAGCCACAATTCCGATCACACCTTTTTTCCATGATGGATTATAGAGGACAGTAGTTTTGGCATTGACCCGCCTCTGGTCTTCCGAGATCATTCTCATGGCTTCGGTGGTTATCGATCTGTCGACACTTCTTCTTTCTATATTGAAGTTGTTTATCTCCTTGCTGATTCCTGTTGCAATACGGGAGTCGCTTGAGACGAGGAGTTCGACTGCCTTTTTTCCGGATTCCATTCTGCCCGCCGCGTTTATTCTCGGGCCTATTTTGAAAACCACATCTTCTATTGTGAGGGAGCGGTTTACTTCAGCTTCACGTATTATTTCGCGGAATCCGGTTCTGGGGGCTTCGTTAAGTTGCTTCAGGCCGAAATGGGCCAGCACCCTGTTTTCTCCTGTGAGGGGCACTATGTCGGAAGCTATGCTTACGGCCACAAGATCGAGGTAAGCGCATATATCTTTGAATGGTATATTATGTACCCTTGCATAAGCCTGAACAAGTTTGAATCCGACTCCGCAACCGGAAAGTTCTTTATAGGGATAGCTGCACCCTGGTTGTTTGGGATCGAGAACTGCTATGGCTGCAGGGATCTCATCACCCGGGTAATGATGATCGCAGATAATGACATCTATCCCTTTCGACCGGGCATATTTCACTTTTTCCACAGCTTTGATACCGCAATCGAGAGTGATCATAACCTTGCAGTTTACCTGCTGGGCAAAGTCAATTCCCAGAATTGAGACGCCATAACCCTCTTTGTAACGGTCGGGGATATAATACTCTACGTTTGAATACTGTTCTCTCAGGAACGAATACATCAGGGCTACTGCCGTGGTGCCGTCAACGTCGTAATCGCCGTAAACCAGTATCTTCTCATTCTTCTTTATTGCAGTTGAGATCCTGTCGACTGCTATTGTCATGCCCTTCATCATAAAGGGGTCGTGGAGGTATCCCAGGTCGGGTTCAAAAAAAGCCTTTGCCTCTTCGGGTGTAGTAATTCCCCTCTGCACCATCAGGTTAGCCAGAGCTTCCGATATTTTCTCCATACCTGCAAGCTGCCTGACAACCGCCGGATCTCCCTTCTCCTTAATCACCCATCTCTTATCCATTCTTAGTCAATTTATCCATTTAAGGTCAAAAACCTCCCGGAGGTTCTTTTTTACCAGCAACTTAACACTTTCAAAATCCTGTCTTGCGCCGAGTTCCTTCTCAAGCGAAGTAACACCCTTGTCGGTAAAGCCGCAGGGGTTAATATAGTTAAAATACGTCAGATCGGTATTGACATTAAAAGCAAAACCGTGCATAGTGACGTATTTGCTTGCCCTGACTCCAATGGCGCAAATCTTCCTTGGCCGCTTTCCCTGTTCCGTATCGAGCCATACACCTGTGGCACCCGTCAGTCTGGAAGCCTTTATGCCGAATGAAGCAAGGGTAAGGATTACGGATTCTTCAAGTCTGAAGACATATTCCTTCAGACCTATGCCTATCTTTTCAAGGTCGAAAATGGGATAGCCGACTATCTGCCCGGGCCCATGATATGTTATGTCGCCTCCCCTGTTTGTTCTGTAGAATTCCGCATCCCTGGTCTGCAGCTGGATATGGTTTATGAGGAGGTTGTCTTCCGAACCGCTCTTTCCAAGTGTATAGACATGAGGATGTTCAACAAGTATGAGTGTTCCGGGTTGCTCAGGAACTACAGCGCGGGTATTTTCCTGAAGACTGACTTTTCCGTCGATGATCTTTCTGAAAACACTCTCCTGCAAATCCCATGCTTCCTTGTAGTTCTTTACTCCAATGTCGTGATATAAAACTTTATAGCTCAATTCCGGAAAGATCGGTTAATTCCGTACAATATAGTTATTTTTCCTCAGGGTACATCTGTTTTTCGGAATGAAAGGAGGACCTGACCAGCGGATGGCATTCGACATATCTGAAGCCCAGGTCCAACGCCATCTTTTTATACTCTGTGAATTTTGCAGGACTGACGAAACTTACTGCCTCCATATGTTTCATTGTAGGTTGAAGGTACTGTCCTACCGTCAGAATGCTGCAACCGGTATCACGAATATCTTTTATTGTGGAGGCCACTTCCGATTCGCTTTCTCCGAGCCCGACCATTAGTCCCGATTTTGTTCTCACTCCGTTTTCTGAAAGGAACCTGAGAACTTTCAGGCTTGTATCATAACGGGCTCTGGTCCTGATAACCGGAGTCAGCCTTCTTACAGTTTCAATGTTGTGGGAGATTATATCGGGTGAGGAATCAATTACATTCCTCAGATAAGCTTCCTCTCCGTCGAAATCGGGAATAAGTGTTTCGATGGTTATGCCCGGATTTTCCTTTTTTATCATCTTGACCGTATTGGCCCAGGCTGATGATCCCCGGTCGGGAAGGTCGTCACGGTCGACCGAGGTAATAACGCAATGCCTTAGTCCGAGCGACTTTATGCCGGCAGCCAGCCGGGCCGGTTCTTCAGGATCGGGAGGCAGCGGTTTGCCTGTCAGGGTTGCACAAAACCTGCAGGCTCTGGTACAGATATCTCCAAGTATCATGAAAGTAGCTGTGCCTGCATTCCAGCACTCGCCGATATTCGGACAGTTCCCGCTGGTACAGATCGTATGGAGATGATTATTCTCCACTATCCTCTTCACCCTGGAATAGTTTTCTCCGCTTGCTCTTTGCATCTTCAGCCATTCCGGCAGTCTTCTCCCTTTTTGCATGTCACGGATTATGAACGGCAAATTTACTAAAAATTAGCTGCCGGAGAATACAGCCGGGTAACTAAAATCATTATCAGCATGAGAAGTGAATCCGAACAGAACGATAACAAAAAAAACTATATTTGTTAAGTGACAATTTTATCCGTCAAACATATAAAAAGCCAGTATGTCAGAGAACGATTTCAGAATCAGTAAAGACTATCAGACTGTCATCGGGGATTTTCCCAGAGTAGGTATCCGGCCGGTGATAGATGCCCGTGAAAGGGGAGTAAGGGAGTCGCTTGAAGCGCAGACCATGGGTATGGCCAAAGCTGCTGCCGACCTTATCAGCAAGAACTTAAGATACCCGAACGGGGACCCTGTCGAATGCATCATTTCAGGCACCACTATAGGACGGGTGGCAGAAGCTGCAGCCTGCTCCGAACTTTTCAGGAAGAACGGGGTGGGGCTTACTCTTACTGTTACCCCATGCTGGTGTTATGGAAGCGAAACCATTGACACGGATCCGCTGATGCCTAAGGCAATATGGGGGTTCAACGGAACCGAGAGGCCCGGGGCGGTTTACCTGGCGGCAGCACTTGCCGGACATGCCATGAAAGGGCTTCCGGCGTTCGGCATATATGGAAGGGATGTTCAGGATGCAGGCGACAGAAGTATTCCTGAAGATGTCTCGGAAAAGATACTTCGGTTTGTCAGGGCAGCTTTGCCGGTAGCCTTTATGAAAGGCAAGTCTTACCTTTCTATGGGTTCTGTTTCGATGGGAATTGCCGGGTCAATAGTCAGGGAGGATTTCTTCCAGGAGTACCTTGGCATGAGAAATGAATATGTTGACATGAGCGAATTCAACCGCCGTCTGAATGAAAATATCTACGACAGGGAGGAATTTGTCAGGGCGCTTGCCTGGACGAAGAAATATTGCAAGGAGGGCAGGGACTACAATGAAAAACCCTCATCGAGGGAAAGAAAGGACAAGGAATGGGAAATTGTAGTAAAAATGGCATTGATAGCCCGCGACCTCATGGTAGGGAACCCGGCGCTGAAAAAGCTTGGCTTTGGGGAAGAATCGCTGGGTCACAATGCCATACTGGCAGGATTCCAGGGGCAGCGTCAATGGACCGATCACATGCCTAACGGAGATTTTCTTGAGGCTATTTTATGTTCCTCCTTCGACTGGAACGGGATAAGGCCGCCATATCTTGTTGCAACTGAAAATGATGCCATGAACGGAGTGCCCATGCTCTTTGGATATCTGCTTACAAACACCGCACAGATGTTCTCCGATATCCGGACTTACTGGAGTGCGGCTGCCATAGAGAGGGTGACAGGGATGAAGCCGGAAGGACTTGCTTCTAACGGGATTATTCACCTGATCAACTCCGGAGCTTCCGCTCTTGATTTTTCAGGCAGGGAGCGCAGCAAGGGAGCAGCATGCATAAAGCCTTTCTGGGAAATAAGCCCCAAAGATGCAGCTGACTGCCTGAGTTCAACCCAATGGTCGCCGGCCAATACCGGATATTTCAGGGGAGGCGGTTATTCGTCACAGTTCACAACAGTCGATGTGATGCCCATAACCATATCGAGAGTAAACCTGGTAAAGGGGCTGGGGCCGGTAATGCAGTTAGCCGAAGGGTGGACTGTCGACCTTCCGGAAAGAATGAACAAGATACTTACTGACCGGACCGATCCGGGATGGCCGACCACATGGTTTGCCCCCAGGCTTACCGGTAGCGGACCATTCACCGACGTTTATTCAGTGATGGCAAACTGGGGAGCCAACCACTCAGCTTCGAGTTACGGTCACATAGGAGCCGACCTGATAGCCCTTGCTTCCCTGCTCAGAATTCCGGTATGTATGCACAATGTGGCTGAAGATAAGATATTCAGACCTTCCTCCTGGAATGCATTCGGAATGGACAGGGAAGCTTCGGATTACAGGGCATGCAAAAGCTATGGACCTCTGTACGGATAATGACCAGCCGGAAGCGAATTTTGTATTGCAAGCAATAGTTTCAACTTTTGAAAACAATGGAAATATCTTCTGAGGAAAGGAAACTTGAAATAGGCGGTGATGCCCTTAAAAATCTAAACACTATTAGAATATGGACCACGTTCCTTTCGGTTCTGGGTTTTATTCTTATTGGCATTTTCATTATTGCAGGAATAGCCACAGGCATGTTTCTCAAAACATTCAGCACAACCAGGGAAACTCTGGGTATTCCCGAATCGATGGTAGTCATTCTTCTGCTGGTAGCAGGAGCCATCTCGCTCTTCCCGGTGCTTTTTCTTTTCCGCTTCTCAAAAAACATCAGGGATGCCGTCCAGGACAAGGACCAGCAGAAGTTTGACAGGGGAATAAGGAATCTGAAGAAGTATTTCACTTTTATCGGGATACTTGTCATAATTGCCCTTGCCGCCTATGCATTGGGCCTGATCTATGCCGGAGCATCTATGACATTTCTCAAGGGAGCCTGACTGATGCAGCGCGATACGGCTATTGTTTTTGACTGCGGGGCGACAAACGTAAGGGTGATTGCCATCGATGCCTCCGGAAGCATTCTTGCCTCGGAATCTTTTCCGAATTCCACACGGCCCGACCCATGGTATCCGGATTACAGGATATGGGATACTGATGAAATATGGGACAAGATGTGCCTTGCTTCGGGCAGGGTAATGAAAACTGTCAGACCTGAAAGGATAGCCGGAGTGACTGTAACAACTTTCGGCGTCGACGGTACCCTGTTCAGCAGTGAGGGCAGGATGTTATACCCTGTTGTCTCGTGGCAGTGCGAAAGGACCAGGCAGATTATGTCAGATATCGGGAAATACATCCCGCCTGAGGAATTATACAGGGAGAGCGGAGTGCTTCCATACAGTTTCAACACCATCTACAAACTGATATGGTTTCTTGAAAACAGGCCGGAAATCGTCAGCCAAAGCCGTCATTTTCTCTTTATGCCATCCATATTCATACTGAAGCTTACAAGTGAAATGGTTAATGACAGCACTATGGCCGGAACATCGATGATGATGAATCAGCGCGGGAGAGATTTTTCTGACCTGATTCTCGGAAAGACAGGTATCAGCAGGGATCTGATGGGAACACTGGCTGAACCCGGGACCATAGTCGGAACCGTGAGCAGAGAAGCCTCGGAGGCTACATCAATACCTGCGGGTACGCCTGTTGTTGCTACAGGTCACGACACCCAGTTCGCCATATTCGGATCGGGAGCTTTGAAAAACGAACCTGTACTTAGTTCAGGGACCTGGGAGATACTTATGGTCAGAGCCGGAACATTCAGTGCCGGCCCGGAACAGCTTAACCTTGGCATAACCTCCGAACTTGATTCAAAACCAGGTCTTTTCAATATTGGAACCCAGTGGGTAGCATCAGGAATTATTGAATGGGTACGCAGGAATCTTTACAGCGAACTCGGTGACGGCGCTTATGAGAAGATGATAGAAGGAGCTGAAAATGTGGCTGAAGGCTGTAACGGGGTTAAGGTGATCCCGAAGTTCTACGAGGAAAGAGAAGGAAGGTCCGGAGGCCAGATCCTGGGTTTAAGCATGGAATCGACCAGGGATGAGATTTTCAGGGCAGTTCTTGAATCCCTTTCTCAAAAGCTGGCCGAAGGAAAAGCAGCTCTGGAAAATGCAGGCGGATTCCGGGCCGGAAGTATCCTGTGCGTGGGCGGCGGATCGCGTAACCGTCTGTGGAACAAGCTCAGAGCCAGATCAGCCGGTGTGCCGTTAAGGATAATTAAACAAAAGGAGACAACCGTTCTCGGAGCTTCCCTTTTCGTTCAGTCGGCCTGCGGAAACTTCAACTCTCCTGAGGATGCCAGGTCGCATATTGATTATAACATTGAGGTGATTGAGCCAGGATAACAGGCAGTTGCATGACCGGAAAGTACCAATGCAGAAGAAAAGGCATTAAACATTTTCAGAACCGGTATGTTTATAAATAAGTTAAGTGGGAAGAAAATGGATATAGCATATTTTAACGGCACCTACATGCCCAGGGATGAGATCAGGATAAGTCCTGATGATCGCGGCTTCCTCTTTGCGGAAGGCATTTATGAAGTGGTAAGGTGGTATCAGGGATTCTTTTTTGACATGGACGGCCATCTGGCAAGGATGAAACGAAGCCTTAAGGAAACGTTCATCACATGGCCGGATGAGGATAAATTCCCTGCTATAGCCCATGATCTTATAAGGCTTAACCATCTTGAAAACTTACAATCACTGGTTTATCTGCAGGTTACACGAGGAGCAGCGATTCGCAGCCACGCTTTTCCAATACCTCCGGTAAATCCGACAGTATATGCTTTTGCAAAAGAATTCACACCCGAAAATACGGGCAGGGAGTCGGGAGTTGCCATCACAGTCAGGGAAGACATAAGGTGGGCGCGATGTGACATCAAGTCGACAGCTCTGCTTCCAAACACACTTGGATTTCAGGATGCTGTCAGCAAAGGCTTTTCTGAATGTGCTTTTGTGAGGAACGGGATGATAACCGAATGTTCTCATTCGAATATATTCCTTGTCCAGAAAGGGATTGTTCACACTCATCCGGAATCGGAAAGCATACTGTCAGGTATTACAAGGAAAAATATTATCAGGCTGGCACGCCGTGAGCGTATTCCCTTAAAGGAAGAGGCCGTTGCTCTCAGAAGGCTCTCAGGTGTTCAGGAAATTTTTATCACCAACACCTCAGGGGAGATCACTCCCGTTGTCAGGGTCGACAATTTCGTTATAGGGGGAGGCATTCCCGGGCCGGTTACCAGAATACTAAGGGAGAGATTCAATGATCAGATCTGCTCCTACAAACATTCATAAGCCACATTCCGGCGATAGTTGAATTTTAATATCTTTGCACAAATTTTAACCGACCGGTTTATGATGTTAAGTGAACAGGAACGGATACGGAGGGAAGCTCTCTCGGAGCTCAGAAAACTTGGAATCGATCCGTATCCGGCAGCCGAGTACAAAACAAATGCATTTGCTGCCGACATATTGAATAAATTTGCAAAGGATGAATCCGGATTCGGGGATGTATGCCTTGCGGGAAGGATCATGAGCCGGCGGATAATGGGGAATGCTTCCTTTGCCGAACTTATGGACTCATCGGGGCGTATACAGATCTATGCCAGAAGGGATGACCTTTGTCCGGGTGAGGATAAAACCCTTTACAACACCGTATTCAAGAGGCTTCTCGACATAGGAGACTTCATTGGGGTTAAAGGTCATGTTTTCAGGACACAGATGGGTGAAATAACGGTTCACGTAAGGGAATTCACCATTCTGAGCAAATCCATCAGGCCTCTTCCGGTGGTTAAGGAAAAGGACGGTATCTTCTATGATGCCGTCACGGATCCGGAGATGCGCTATCGTCAGCGTTATGTTGATCTTATTGTGAATCCGCATGTCCGCGATGTATTCCGTAACAGGACGAGGATAGTTCAGTCGATGCGGGAGCTTTTCAATTCGCAGGGATATCTTGAAGTAGAAACACCAATTCTTCAGCCCATTCCCGGAGGAGCCTCAGCGAGGCCTTTCATTACCCATCACAATACTCTCGACATACCGCTTTACCTCAGGATTGCGAATGAGCTTTACCTGAAGAGGCTTATTGTTGGAGGATTCGAGGGGGTATACGAGTTTGCCAAGGATTTCCGCAATGAAGGAATGGACCGTAGTCACAACCCTGAATTTACTGTTCTCGAGATATACGTGGCTTACAAGGATTACTTCTGGATGATGAGTTTCACGGAGGAGATAATCCGTAAGGCAGTCATGGATATTCACGGTACTTCCGAGATAGTATATGGAGACCATACAATAAACCTTACACCCCCTTACAAAAGGATCTCCATGACTGACGCTATCCTGGAGCACACGGGCATCGACATTACAGGGATGGATGAAGTGGAATTGAGGAAGGTCTGCGACAGGCTGGAAGTGCCTCACACTCCTGAAATGGGGAAAGGCAAGCTTATCGATTCCATTTTCGGCGAGAAATGCGAGCACAATTATATCCAGCCGACTTTTATTATCGATTATCCCGTTGAAACCTCACCGCTTACCAAGATGCACAGGAGTAAGCCCGGACTCGTTGAAAGGTTTGAGCTTATGATAAACGGGAAGGAGATTGCCAACGCATATTCAGAGTTGAACGATCCTGTGGATCAGCTTGAAAGGTTCCAGGACCAGTTGAAGCTTTCTGAAAAGGGTGATGATGAGGCCATGTTCATCGATCTCGACTTTGTAAAAGCCCTGGAATACGGAATGCCTCCTACATCCGGAATGGGAATCGGTATCGACAGGCTGGCAATGCTGCTGACCAATCAGCCATCGATCCAGGATGTTCTTCTGTTCCCACAGATGAAACCCCTGATCCAGAAAGCCCCGGTTGAAAGCGCCCCTGAAGAATACCTTGAAGCAGGTATCCCCCAGGAATGGATTGACCCCCTGAAAAAGCTGGGATATACCACACTCGAAAAACTGAGAGAGACGGCAAAGGCAGGCAAGTTGTCAAATGATCTTAACGGATACAACAAAAAAAACAAGCTTGGGCTTGCCGGATTAAGTCCGCAGGCAGTTGAAGAATGGCTGAAAGTATCCTGAAAAAAATTGACTTTGATCTTTAGCCGGTATAACTTTGTACCGGTATACCGCCCGGGGAGTAATCCGGAGTCGGTTACCAGGCGGTAAATGATTTTAACTGGCGATCTTTAATAAAGATTATTTTAGGGAGTATTTCCGGCAATTAGTTTGATGTTTTTACGTTTAGTTAGTTAATAGGTAACTAAGTAAATTATTTATAAAAAACAAATGACATTATTCAGAAAAACTCTACTCTTCTTATTAGCCGTAATAGCCTGTGAATCAACATTCGGGCAACAATCACCCTTCAATCCGGTTTCTTACAGGATTTATACTCCTTTTGTTCTGAATCCGGCAGCTGCGGGAAGCAAGGATTATTTCTCGGTAGATATGAATGCAGGGTTCAGGGGACAATCCAATTCCCAGATCCTGAGCGGGAATACACGGCTTGCAAAAAAAGTAATTGGCTATCTTCCTTCCGGAAGAACCTATGCTTATTCGAATACTGGTGTCGGATTATACGGATACAATGAATTCGAAGCATCCGATTCCACACACAATGCAGGAGTGAGCGCTTCGGCTGCGTATCACATACCTCTGAGCAAAAGGGGATTGTCGTTCGTTTCGATCGGCGCATCGGTAAAGGGAATGTATCATTTCAAGGAGGGGAATCCCGGAAAGGAAATCCCTTACAAGGAATTCCGGTATCCAAACATCGATTTTGGAGTCTACATTTACAATCCAAAAGCCTATGCAGGTCTTTCCGCGACCAATCTGCTTAATCCGCCGAAGGATACAGCAACTCTTAACGAATACAGGTTGCCTGTATCGAGGCAATATCACCTTATCGGAGGCTACAAATTTGTGCTGAGTGAAGCTCTGGATATTGTACTTGAGCCTTCCCTTTTAATTCATACCGACGATTCGCTGTCGCTCGATATAAAGGAGAGCATAGAACCCCT